>JABABO010000029.1 GCA_014238195.1 Kordiimonadaceae bacterium
CCATTGCTGCCATCAAGGCTCGATAGGTCCACAATTGCTGCAAAATTGCCTTCTGTGTCAGTATCTTTGCCAAATACCACATAGCTTTCACCAGCATTATTTTGATTGTTCGGGTCTGCCCTATAGGCCCCAATTATAATATCACCAATACCGTCGCCGTTGACGTCACCTGCACTGGATACGGAAATACCACTGTTATCCCCAGCATTAACACCGTTCAGGGCAAAACCATTGGTTCCATCCAAATCAGTTAAGTCTAGCGAAGCCGCAAAACCAGTGCTGCTACCAAATATCACATAACTTTCGCCAGAACCATTATCATTTGGGTCAGCTAGCGGTGCACCAATGATCAAGTCATCAATGCCATCACCGTTGACATCACCAGCGCCCGACACCGATTTACCGCTGTGATCATGGGCATCAATACCATTAATTTTAAACCCACCGATACCATTCAAGCCCGCAAGTTCATAAGACGCAAGATAACCACTGACAGGGTTATCCGTATACTGATCCGTCACTGTAAGTGTGATAATCTGGGTTTCCGTCTCTGCTACCCCTCTGCTTGCCGCGACAGTCAGCGAATAAACATTACTCTCAATGCTGCTGTAAGCTGGTGCTGCATCTGCGCTAAAGCGAAGCTCACCTGTTGCACTGTCAAGGGTGAAAAGTGATTGATCGTTTCCGCTTAAAATACTGTAGGTAACATCAAGGTCTGCTTCTTTATTGTTTCGACTTGCTTCAAGATTGAGAAAAACACCGAGTGTATTTTCTTCCACCCGAACTGCGTTATTATTTTTAAATTCAATAGGCATAATTTTGACCCCATTTCTATGGTGATGTTGGCTGCGTGTTTCATAACACTTATTTATAGTATATTTTAATAAAAAATCAACTATTTTATAGAATTAAAGTAAATTATTCAACTATATAAATAAATAAATAATTTTAAATAGCAAAAATATTGCTTCTCGCATGATTCTATTACCGACTCATGAGGAGAAATTCTTTGCGAGTCATTAAGGCGCAGAGTTTAAAACTTTGGATTTTGGCTCATGCGGCGGATCAAATTCAGGAAGGAATGCTGGTGCTTGGTGGGTCGCCAGTCACGGCGGGTCGTTAGGCCAATGGACCTTGTCATCTTACTGCTTATAGGTAATGGTTTTGATACCAGCAATCCCGCTTCGCGTTCATAAGCAGCCTGCGCATCAGACAATAACATTACGCGTTCGCTATCCCTTAGTAAAACCCTTGCTGCGCTTAAAGCGTTACACTCGATCACTTGCTTTGGTCTAGCGTTTGCAGAAAAAAGCGTATGGAATTGCTCCCGCAGGGGTGTACCCATTGGTGGAATGACCCAGCTGTAATCCATTAAGTCTTGAAGGGTTATTGCAGTTTGTTTGGCTAGGGGATGTTCAGGGTCCATCAAAATAGACAAAGGGTCATCGAACAAAAACTCTTCCATCAGGTCAGTGTCTACTTGGTCGCCGCGCATTGCCCCCACCAGAAAATCAATGCGACCGTCGCGCAGTCCGTCAACAAGGTCATTATATGTGGCACCAATAATGGATATTTGGAAATCAGGATTGTGTTTCAAGAACTGATCGACGGCTTTTGGAACCAAGCCACTGCGGGCAAGGGGCATGGCACCCACGTTACAGGTGTCAGCACGGGTCCCCCCTATTTCCAGAATTTCACGCGCCGTTGTATCCAGTTCAGAAAAAAATAATTTTATGGCCTGAGCAATAGACCTCGCTTGTTTTGTGGGGGTAAGCCCCCATGACGTGCGCTCAAAAAAAGTGACCTTCAAAACCCGCTCAGCAGTGCGGCAGGCGCGGTGCAAAGTTGGTTGGGCTAGGTTTTCTGCGTGAGATGCTTTTTGATAGCTACCCTGTTCTGCAACAGCAACCACGGCCCGAAGCTGTGACATTGTTAGGCAGCGAAAGGGGGAAATTTTTAACCCCGTCCTAGCCCTTATGTCACGGTTAAATATATGCATGGCTGGCACCATACGGGCAAGAAATACTTTACCAAATTCCGTGGCAAAAAGCCCCGTTGATGCGCGAATGAAAAGCGCAGCACCCAGACGCCGTTCTAATAAGCGAAGCCCCTGCGACACCGCAGGCTGCGAAAGGTTCAATAGGTTTGAAGCTGCGAGAATTGACCCCGTTTCCTCGGCGTATTTGACAGCTTCCAAATGCTTTAAATTCGGTCGAAAATTAAGTGTATTCATAATTAATAATAGCAATTTCTTATATCAAAAAACAATAACAAATTTGCTTATCGGAAAAGATACAGTTATCCTAGCATCAATCTGAGTGAAGCCCGAATTTAAATATAGGAAATTTCATATGTCTGTTGTCGTTCAAAACATTAAACGTACTGATCCTGATCTTGTCAGCGCCTGCGCCAAAGCCCGCTACGGTGTTGCGACTGTTCATGAAGCCCAAGGCCGTAAGGGATTACTTGCTGCTTATATGAACCCTATCTACCGTGGTACGCATGTGGCTGGTACGGCGGTTACCGTCAGTGCAGCCCCGTGTGACAATTGGATGATCCATGTCGCTGTTGAGCAATGCCAACCTAGTGATGTTTTAGTCCTTGCCACAACATCGCCGTCTGATGCGGGCTATTTTGGTGATTTATTGGCGACATCTTTGCACGCCCGCGGGGTAAAGGCTTTGATCATCGATGCAGGGGTGCGTGATACTGCTGATCTTGAACAGATGGGTTTTCCCGTGTGGTCAAAAGCAATTCATTCGCAGGGCACTGTGAAAGAAACTTTGGGGGATGTGAATATACCCATTGTATGCGCGGGCGCACTGGTCAATCCAGGGGATTTGATTGTTGCTGACGATGATGGTGTCGTTGTGATTGCTCGAACAGACGTTGCGGATGTGCTCGCAAAATCCGCAGCCCGTGAAGCGCTGGAAGAAAGCAAACGTGTGCGCTTAGCCAGTGGTGAATTAGGATTAGATATTTATAATATGCGCCCGCGCTTAAAAGAAGAAGGCCTTGTGTATATGGACCAAGTTGAATATCTGGGCAATTCATAATGCAGCAAGCTATTCCAGTGACGATTATGCGCGGGGGTACATCCAAAGGCTTGTATTTTCATAAGGCTGACTTGCCAAATGATCCCACTGAGCGTGATAAAGTTTTGCTCGCAGCAATGGGGTCACCAGACGAGCGGCAAATTGATGGCCTTGGCGGTGCGCACCCACTGACCAGCAAAGTGGCGGTTCTCTCAAGGTCCAAGCGTAGCGACGCTGATGTAGATTATTTGTTTCTGCAAGTGGTGCCCGATAAACCAGAAGTCCGCGATAACCAAAATTGCGGTAATATTCTTGCGGGTGTAGGGCCTTGGGCCATTGAAAATGGTTTGGTGTCGGTAACGGGTGACACGACATCCGTGCGTATTCATATGGTCAACACAGGCGCCAATGCGGTTGCCCATGTGTGCACTCATGATGGTCATGTCTGCTATGCTGGTGAGGCGCGCATTGACGGCGTGCCGGGAACAGCCTCCCCCATTCCGATTGATTTTCTGGATATCGCAGGGTCAAGCTGCGGGGCCTTGTTTCCAACAGGCAAATTAATCGACCGTATTGAAGGCTATGACGTATCGTGCGTTGATAATGGTATGCCTGTTGTGTGCTTGCGCGCGTCTGATTTTGGCCTTGATGGCACAGAAACCCCAACTGATTTGGAAGCGAACGCGGACTTAATCGCCTTGAAAGAACGGATACGCTTAATCGCAGGTCAGAAAATGAACCTTGGTGATGTCTCTGATAAAACTGTGCCAAAGATGACTTTTCTCTCAACTGCACAATCGGGGGGATTGGTATCAACCCAAACATTTATTCCCCACCGCGTTCATGAAGCCATAGGCGTTTTAGGCGCTGTTAGTGTTGCAACCGTGTGCGTAGCAAAAGGCACAGTCGCCGATGAACTGGGGCTTGATGTTGCAAATACTGGCATTTTAAACATGGATATTGAACATCCGACGGGCTTTTTTTCTGTGGAGATGGAAATAGAAACCAACGACACTGACATGACGGTAAAACGCTCAGCGCTTTTAAGAACCGCCCGAAAATTAATGATGGGGGAGGTTTATATACCAGCAAGCGTTAAGGGTGTCCCATGAAAAAACTCACACTATCGCTCATTGGGTTTGGTGAAGTTGGTCAAATCTTGGCGGCGGATTTTATTAATATATTGCCAAACGCATCAATCCAAGCTTGGGATATAAAATTTAGTGATGATCGAAGCATCCCGTCAATTGCTGTAGGTGATATGAATATCCACAAATGTATTAGTGCTGGCGCAGCGCCTATAGGCGCGGACATTATAATCTCGGTTGTTACCGCAGCACAAACATGCGCCGCCGCTCAGTCAATCGTGGGGGGCTTATCAAATCACGCCTTTTATCTGGACTTAAACAGCGCGTCCCCAAAGCAAAAGCAAGCTGCGGCTGATGTGGTTAACGGTGCAGGTGGGCGGTATGTTGAAGGGGCTGTTATGTCGCCGATCACCCCAAAACGTTTACAAAGCCCAATTTTGTTGGGTGGTCCATTTGCGCATATTTTTAAGCCGGTTGCCGATCAAATTGGTATGACTGGGGCACAAGTATTTTCTGATAATCTTGGCAAGGCTTCGGCGGCGAAGATGTGCCGTAGTGTTTTGATCAAAGGCATGGAATCTTTGCTCAGCGAATCGCTTTTATCAGCCCGTTATTTCGGTGTTGAAGATACGGTTATCGGTTCGCTGTCTGATTTATTTCCTGGGCCAGATTGGCAAACTTTAGCACCCTATATGATTTCCCGCTCATTAGAACACGGCGGCAGACGCGCCGAAGAAATGCGTGAAGTTGCTAAAACTGTTTCTGAGGCTGGCCAACCAGCCTTAATGAGCTCGGCTTGTGCAAAACGTCAAGACATTGCCAAAGGCTTTGCCGACAGCAGCAGTCCCAATAACCTGACCGCTATGCTTGATGATATTTTAGCCAAAACAACACGCCACCAAAACAAAACACCAAACGACAAAAATTTAATTGCCATCACGGAAGGATTTTAGATATGATTATTGATTGCCACGGCCACCACACAGTTGCGCCGCAAGCGCATCTTGATTACCGCGAAGCACAAGTTGCCCGGCTCGCCAATCCTAGCTTGCCTGATCCCGCGGCCCCAAATATGAGCGATGATGAAATCCGCGAAGGTATTGAAGCAAACCAAATGCGCTTGATCAAGAAGCGCGGGGCAGACATGACAATTTTTTCCCCGCGTGCCTCTAAAATGGAGCCCCATGTCGGCGACGCAGACACATCCCGTAAATGGTCAGAGGCGTGCAATAACCTCATTAAACGGGTGATTGATTTATACCCTGATACATTCATCGGTGTTTGCCAGTTACCCCAAACCCCAGGCGGCAGCTTAGATAATAGTATCGCTGAACTAGAGCGCTGTGTGAACGATCTTGGCTTTATTGGCTGTAATTTGAACCCAGACCCATCAGGCGGGCATTGGAATAGCCCGCCCCTAACCGATAAATATTGGTATCCTTTTTATGAGAAAATGGTGGAGCTTGACGTGCCTGCGATGATCCATGTCTCTGGGTCCTGCAATCCCGCGTTTCATGCAACGGGGTCTTATTATATTGCGGCTGATACAAATGCCTTCATGCAGTTTTTACACGGTGATCTGTTTAGCGACTTTCCTGATCTTAAATTTATTATACCGCATGGCGGGGGCGCTGTTCCTTACCACTGGGGGCGCTACCGTGGCCTTGCTGATATGTTGGGCCAGCCGCCCCTTGATACGCATGTGATGAAAAATATTTATTTTGATACCTGCGTTTACCACCAACCGGGTATTGATCTATTGTTTGATGTCATTGATATCGACAATATTTTATTTGGGTCTGAAATGGTGGGGGCTGTGCGCGGCATTGACCCGCAAACAGGTCAGTATTTTGATGATACAAAGCTTTATGTCGATCATTTGAATTTATCAACGGAAGACCTTTATAAAGTCTATGAAGGCAATGCCCGCCGTGTGTATCCGCGCCTTGATAAAGCGTTAAAAGCACAAGGGAAGTAAACAGAGGAAGTAATCAGGGGAAATACTATGCCAAATTTTGAAAAAACACCAGGGTGGCTTGATTGGCACCCCAGTCCCACGAAACCTAGGTTCGTGCCCCCAAAAGGGGCTGTTGATGCCCACTGTCATGTCTTTGGCCCTGGGGATCAATTCCCCTTTGCGCCGGAGCGAAAATACACCCCCTGTGATGCCTCAAAGGACCAACTTTGGGGGTTGCGCGATCATTTAGGGTTTAGCCGTAATGTGATTGTACAAGCCACGTGTCACGGGGCTAATAATACGGCCCTTGTGGATGCACTAAACGCATCTGCTGGGCGTGCGCGTGGTGTTGCGACAGTGAAAGCGGATGTAAGCGACGACGCGCTACAAGCCCTACACGACGCAGGGGTGCGCGGGGTGCGCTTTAATTTTGTTAAGCGCCTTGTGGATACGCCGCCGAAAGAACCGTTGCTGAAAATTGCCGAGAAAATCAAAAAACTTGGCTGGCACATCGTGATATATTTTGAAGCAGATGACTTAGCAGAATATTATGATTTCTTCACCAGCCTGCCCACGGACGTGGTGGTGGATCATATGGGCCGACCTGACGTGACAAAATCACCTGCTGGGCCTGAGTTCGCACAGTTTTTAAAGCTGCTGCGGGAGAATGAAAATTTCTGGTGCAAAGTCACATGCCCTGAGCGCCTTTCGAATGCAGGCCCCCCAACCTATGATGATTTTGTGCCTTTTGCCAAAGCCGTCGTCGATGCCTTTCCAGACCGTGTTTTATGGGGGACAGATTGGCCGCATCCCAATTTGAAAACACATATGGTCGATGATGGGCATTTGGTGGATATTATTCCGCGTATCGCGACAACGGCAGATTTGCAGCAAAAATTGCTTGTCGATAACCCAATGCGCTTATATTGGTCCAATTAAAATAAATGGCTTTCGGCATATGCTCTGAACCTCCTAATGCCCCTAGTGATGTTATAGCGAGACCAATGAATAATGATTGCATTATTTATTGATAAGTCGAACCGTAATAAAAGCGAGACCAATGAATAATGAGATCATTATTTATTGATAAGTCGAACCGACATAAAAGCGAGACCAATGAATAATGAGTTCATTATTCGCAAAGTCTCTTGGGATAAGTCGAACCGACACTAACACATATAGCCAATTGCAGTGATCAAAATTCACCGTAATTGGCTATATGTTTGCCATATCTCTAGGGGCTGAAATTTTAGCTTTATAGATTAAAAGTCGTACTGTCGGGTGCGTTGAACAGATCAGCCACTGATATGCCTGTCAGGGTTACGCTGTTACCCCCGCCCAAATCAATCAGTAGGCCATCAGCCGTATCAACCGCACTGGCTGCAAGCTGATCAATATTGCCAAAACCTGGTGATGTTGCTGATAGATCAATGACATCGCCTTCGCTGATATTAAAGTCAGTGACTGTGTCATCGCCAGAGCCTGCTGCGAATATAAAGACATCCGCGCCGCCATCCCCCGTTAGATGATCATCGCCGCTGCCGCCAGATATTTGGTCATTGCCAGCACCGCCGCTTAGGGTGTCATCACCGTCGCCGCCGTTCATGGTGTCATGCCCGCTGGCACCGTACACGTCATCGTCGCCGCTGCCGCCGTCAATCAGGTCATGACTGGCCTTGCCATTGATGAAGTCATTATCAGCGCCGCCGTTCAGAGTGTCACGACCGTTACCGCCAATAAGGCGATCATCGCCGTCACCGCCGTCAATCAGGTCATCACCCTTCTTGCCGTGGATATAATCATTACCCGCGCCGCCGTCATAGGTATCATCATTTGACGTGCCAAATATGGTGTCGTCACCGCTTGTGTCGTCGTCACCGAACAATGTAGGCCCACCAAAAATCACGTAGCTTTCACCTGATTCAGACCCATTAGGATCAGCACCCTTAGCACCAATGATCAAATCATCATAACCATCACCGTTGACATCACCGGCAGCCGAAAGACCACTTCTCCTACCGCTATTGTCGCCTGAATCAATTCCGTTAATGACAAAGCCATTGTTGCCTTCAAGGCTGGAAAGTTCAATTACAGGATCAAAATCACCGCTTTTACCAAACATCAGATAGCTTTCACCAGCATTGCTCTTATCAGTCGGGTCTGCTAGCGGAGCCCCAATGAGAATATCATCATAGCCATCACCATTGACGTCACCTGCGCTAGATACTGGTCTACCACTACGATCACCCGCATCAATGCCGTTCAGCGTAAAGCCGTTATTGCCATCAAGATTGGATAGTTCTATAACGCTGTCAAAAGCACCACCCGAACCAAATAGAACATAGCTTTCACCTGAGCTGGAACCATTCGGGTCAGCCAGATTCGCCCCAATGATGATGTCATCATAGCCGTCACCATTAACATCCCCAGCGTTTGAGATGGACGCGCCAGTAAAGTCACCTGCAGAAGCGCCATTCAAGACAAAACCGTTATTACCATTCAAGCCGGATAGTTCTATCGCCGCATCGAAAGAACCGCTCTTGCCAAATACCACATAAGCTGCACCCGCTTTATACTTACTATTTGGCGCTGCCCAAACAGCCCCGATGAGCAAGTCATCGTAGCCATCACCGTTGATATCACCCGCACTCGAAACGGACCATCCGCTCCTCGCATCACTACCTAGGCCATTCAAAATAAAGCCATTATTACCATCCAAGCTAGACAGTTCTATCGCAGCATCAAATCCACCGCTTGCACCAAACACCACATAGCTCTCACCTGAGCTAGAACCATTAGGGTCAGCATACCTAGCCCCTATGATCAAATCATCGTAACCATCGCCGTTAATATCGCCTGCACTGGACACTGACCAACCACTCGTATCACCACCACCAATACCATTGATCACGAAGCCATTTGTGCCATCAAGGCTGGATAGCTCAAGCACAGGATTAAAGTCAACATTGGCACCAAACACCACATAGCTCTCACCAGCATTAGATTTGCTATTCGGGTCCCCATCGGGTGCCCCAATGATCAGATCATCATAGCCATCGCCGTTAACGTCACCAGCGCCAGATACGGAAGTACCACTCTCGTCACTAGAATCAATGCCATTGATAACGAAGCCATTTGTACCGTCAAGGCTGGATAGCTCTATCGCTGCATCAAAGCCATCACTTTTGCCAAACACGACATAGCTTTCACCTGAGCTAGAACCATTAGGGTCAGCGAACCTAGCACCGATGATGACATCGGCGTAACCATCACCATTGACATCACCAACCCCAGAAACCGAATAACCACTTTGATCACCCGCATCAATTCCGTTAAGGGTAAAGCCATTGCTGCCATCAAGGCTGGAGAGCTCAAGCACAGCTGGCGCAGGCCCTGTCAAAGCTGCGACCTCAAATCTGTCATCCCTCACTGCCACAGTCAGGGACTGAGAGGCGCTGTCACTATTTCCATTACTGGCTGTGACTTCCAGTTCATAGATATTATCTGCGTCCGCATCCTGCGGGGCTTCATAATCTGGGACGCTGATAAATCGCAGCTCGCCAGTAGCTGAATCAATCGTAAAATCATCTGCATCTGCGCCATATATACTATAGACCAAGCCCTCATCAGCCAGCCCACCATTTAGCGATGCTTGCACATTATGCACAACGCCTAAATGGTTTTCTTCAACAGTGTCATGTGTATGTGAGTGAAATGTGATCGTCATAAGACCCCCTTTTCTTTAGTGTTTACGTTTTAAGTGTTTAAATTCTCAAGCATCCCTAAACGGCATTTTTAATAGTGATATAAAGCTGCTTTAAAGTGTAATAAAAATACCAGCGCCACAAAACTAAAGCGTGTTCTAAAAGCAGCTTAATTATGGTTAATCTATATTAACAGTATAGTTAATAGGAATTTTTAGGCCTGTATGCAGTCTTGAATAAATTACATGAACATCTATAGGTGTCAGATCATATAACTTTAAAAAGAAGGATCTGGCGTTATTAGCTCTCCTTAAAGTTAAGGCATGCGGCGTGCTTTGCCATGACGGCAGAATCGTCGTACCAAACCCCAGATGTCATAAATGAACCCAACACCGTCATACCGATGAAAATCGGCATCCAGCGGCGCAGTTGTTTAGGCTGGCGCATGATTACTTTGTTTTCTGGGCCCCGTGTCGTAGAGTGACCAAGAGGGCGCGCTCCGCGCTGCCAAACACCTCAGTGATTGGGTGACAAGGGGTGATGATTGCGCACTGCACGGGGTGACGGGGAGGGTACGGGGTGACTGTAAAGTTGCTTAAAAAAATTCGTTCAAGCATATCCCACACTAGAATTTTAGAATTTGCTGGCGTCAATAAATTGATGAATAACTGCTTGCACAAGACGGTGGTTTGATTATAGTGCCGCTTGATCGCGGTTGTTGGTCGGATTGACCATAATTTCAAACGTACGGAGCGTTGGCCGAGCGGTTTAAGGCGCACGCCTGGAAAGCGTGTTGGGTGGCAACGCCCTCAAGGGTTCGAATCCCTTACGCTCCGCCACCATTGGGGTGGTAATCTATAGCGAGATCAATAAATAATGAGATCATTATTTATTGATAAGTCGAACCGACACAAAGACTTATAGTCAAATGAGGGGATCAATATTCACCGCAATTGGCTATAAG
>JABABO010000026.1 GCA_014238195.1 Kordiimonadaceae bacterium
ACACTTTCACCGTTATTGATTTTTACTTCTAATATTTTGCCAGGCATTGGTGCTGTGACTGTTCCAGGTCCATCGCTTTCATCTGTGCCAATATGCACACTGGCATGGCGTTTGGGAACGATTGTTGCACATTCCTTAATTATCGTGACGCATGTATCGGTAATTTCAGCAATCAACGTATGTGTGTGACCGTCCAGTGTTATGCGGTATTTATGGCAACCCAAGTTTTCTGCTGCAATAGAAAAGGCTTGGTCAAGAACCCGTATGGTATTGTGATGTCTTGTTGCTTTAATCCTTTCACCGTCTTGGCCATCAAATAAAAAATCTTCATTATTTGGCAGGTTCATGCGGAAATTATCTTGGATAAGCCAAGGGTCATTGCTTGCTGGTGAACTGCGGTGGGCACGGATAATGGCTGCGCCTATTGCGTAATCTTGTGCTTTGATTGATTGTTGTGGTATAAGGTCAGCTTCATGCTCTGCTATAAAGCCCGTATGCACATCACCCTTCATAAAAGCAGGGTGGGCCACTGCACCCGCAATAAAATCACGATTTGTTGCTAGACCAGAAACAGCCGTTTCTTTGACCAAATTTTGCATAGCTGCAAGTGCGCACGCACGGTCAGCCCCCCATGTGATCAATTTAGCAATCATTGGGTCATAATAGACTGTTACATGATCACCCGCTTGCACACCTGTGTCAATACGACAGCCATCCGCTAGGGGCATAAAGGGGTCGAATAAACCAATTTTACCTATTGATGGCATGAAATTATTGTTTGGGTCTTCTGCGTACAAACGGGCCTCAAAGGCATGACCCTTTAAGTGACTGAGAATTTCATCTTGGCTTAAGGGCAGGGGCTTGCCTTCGGCAACACGGATTTGCCATTCAACCAGATCAACACCAGTGATCATTTCTGTGACAGGGTGTTCCACTTGCAAGCGGGTGTTCATTTCCATAAAATAAAAAGCATCCTCCCGCAGTCCTTTTGCCACATCAACAATAAATTCAACAGTACCAGCACCCTTATAAGCAATCGCGTCCGCAGCTTTCACAGCGGCTTCGCCCATTATACGGCGCATTTCATTGGTCATACCTGGCGCGGGGGCTTCCTCTAGCACTTTTTGATGGCGGCGCTGTAAACTGCAATCGCGCTCAAGCAAATGCACGGCTTTACCGTCTGGCCCACCAAAGACTTGCACTTCGATATGGCGTGGTCTGGTGATCAGCTTTTCTATGAGAAGTTTGGGATTACCAAAACTATTTTGACCTTCGCGGGCTGCTGCCTCGACAGCGGATTTTAGGTCTAATGGATTTTCAACAGTGCGCATACCCTTGCCGCCGCCGCCAGCAACGGCTTTTATCAGGACAGGATAGCCAATGCTATCAGCTTCCAGCTGTAACGTGTCTAAGTCTTGATCCTCACCGTGGTAGCCAGGAACAACAGGAACACCTGCGTCAATCATGATTTGTTTAGCCGTGCCTTTTAGCGCCATCGCACGCATGGCATCACCGCTTGGACCAATGAAGGTAATGTCGTTGGCTGCACACAGATCTGTAAATTCAGGATTTTCACTGAGAAAGCCATAGCCAGGATGGATAGCATCTGCACCTGTGCGTTTGGCGGCTGCGATAATCTTATCGGCGACAAGATAACTTTGACTGGCTTCTGGGGCGCCGATCTGCACAGCTTCATCTGCCATTGCGACAAACATTGCCTGTTCATCAACGCTTGAGTGCACAGCAACCGTTTTAATACCAAGTCGCTGGGCGGTTTTTATAATACGACAAGCGATTTCCCCGCGATTGGCGATAAGGATTTTTCTAATATTTTTCATAGACTTAATTCTTTTTTGGCTTGAGACTGGCCCAGTTTGGCTTGCGTTTATCCAGAAAAGCCTGCAATCCTTCACGGCCTTCCTCGCTTATGCGCCGGGTGGCTATGCGCTCGGCGGTATCTAAGCGTAAGGCATCGGTGATCGGCTGACCAGCAAGGTCTCGCACAAGGGATTTTGCGTCTGCCACAGCACTTGGGGCAGCAATTTGATAATTTTGCGCATAAGCTATTGCGCTGTTCAGTGCGCTTGATGCGTCTTCTGCGATTGTATGAACAAGGCCGATTTGATGGGCGGAGGTGCAATCAAATCGCTCACCGCTAAGGAAATAGCGCCGTGCATGGCGTGGCCCAATAGCATGGATTACATAGGGCGATATTGTAGCAGGCGTTAAACCAAGTTTCACTTCTGAAAGGGCAAAACGTGTGTCTTGGGCAGCAATCACCATATCAGAGCATGCCAGCAGGCCTACGCCGCCGCCCATTACAGCACCGTGTGCTACAGCGATAACGGGCTTGCTGCTACGATTGATCGTGTCTAACATATCTGATAGTGCGACAGCATCATTGATGTTTTCTTGTTTGCTAAAGTGCGCTGCTTTTTTCATCCAATTGAGGTCGGCCCCCGCTGAAAAGCTTTTACCTTTCCCTGAAAGAATAACTGCCCGCACATGGTCATCGTCGTTGATCTGAGTGAATATAGTGCGCAAGCAAGCAATGACATTTTCATTAAACGCATTGTGCACTTCTGCGCGGTTTAAAGTCACAAAAGCAGTGCCGTTTGCATCAATTTCTAATAATACATCGTCATTTGAGGTCTTTGTCATTGTCACGCCTTTACATGCGGAACACACCAAAGCGTGTGTCTTCTATGGGTTTGTTCAAGCTCGCTGAGAGTGCAAGTGCTAGTGTACGTCGTGTGTCGGCAGGGTCGATGACACCATCATCCCAAAGCCGAGCGCTGGCGTAGGTCGGGTGGCCTTGTTTTTCATACATGTCGCGCACGGGGGCTTTGAAGTCTTCTTCTTCGCTGTCAGACCATGTTTCACCGCGGGCTTCCATACCGTCGCGCTTTACCGTAGCTAAGACACCAGCTGCTTGTTCGCCGCCCATCACACTGATACGGGCATTGGGCCACATCCATAAAAAGCGCGGGTTATAAGCACGGCCACACATGCCATAATTGCCTGCACCGTAACTACCCCCAATCAAGACTGTGAATTTAGGAACAGAGGCACAGGCCACAGCCGTAACAAGCTTAGCACCATCGCGGGCGATACCGTTATTTTCATATTGCTTCCCGACCATAAAACCCGTGACATTTTGCAAAAACAACAGTGGAATCTTCCGCTGGCAGGCAAGTTCAATAAAATGAGTACCCTTCAAGGCGCATTCACTAAAAATAACGCCGTTATTAGCGATAATAGCTATGGGCATGCCGTGGATATGTGCAAACCCGCAAACAAGTGTTTCGCCGTATAGTTTTTTAAATTCGTCAAAGTCACTATCATCTACAATACGGGCGATAATTTCGCGCACATCATAAGGCTTGCGGATGTCTTTGGGGATAACCCCGTATATTTCGCTTATCTTATGACGAGGTTCAACAGGGTTTTGCAGTTTAAGGGTGATGTGTTTTTTTCGGTTCAATTTTGCGATGATCTGCCGCGTGATATTTAATGCATGTGCATCGTCTTTTGCGAGATGGTCGGCAACACCCGATGTGCGCGCATGCACATCACCGCCGCCTAAGTCCTCTGCGCTGACGATCTCGCCCGTTGCTGCTTTCACGAGCGGTGGGCCTGCCAAAAAGATTGTGCCTTGGTTTTGTACAATGATACTTTCATCTGACATCGCAGGGACATAAGCACCGCCAGCTGTACAACTACCCATCACGACAGCGATTTGCGGGATTCCAACTGCTGACATTTGCGCTTGATTATAAAAAATGCGCCCGAAGTGGTTTTTATCCGGAAAAACATCATCTTGATTGGGCAAGTTAGCGCCGCCGCTATCAACCAAATAAATGCACGGAAGATTATTTTGCATGGCTATTTCTTGGGCGCGGAGGTGTTTTTTAACGGTCATAGGATAGTAGGTTCCCCCTTTTACTGTGGCATCATTGCAGACAATCATACACTGGGTGCCGCTTACCTGACCAATGCCGGCAATCACACCGGCTGCGGCGATGTCACCACCATACATCCCATACGCAGCTAATTGCGATGTTTCTAAAAAAGCTGTACCAGGGTCAAGGAGACATTGAACGCGGTCACGGGGCAGAAGTTTGCCACGTGATAAATGTTTTTCGCGCGCTCGCTCATGCCCCCCAAGCGCTATTTGGCTCACCAGCGAATTTAGCTGATCTACTTGTTCTTGCATATGCGCTTTGTTTTCAAAAAACGCATCAGATGCGGTGTCGAGAGTAGATTGCAATATAGACATATTTTTCCCCAAACATGGAAGGAATTTTCGGGATTATTGAGAATATCGTTAAGTTTATTGTTTACCGATGAAACTTAATTGGCAATATATCCGTATTTTTGCTATTGGTAAAATTGATGATAAAAATATTATTGATAGATAGTGTCTATAATGGAATTATATTTAATTAAGTATTTTTTAGCCGTTGTTGAAGCGGGAAGTTTCACTCGTGCCGCCAAGCGCGTATTTGTGACCCAGCCAACGCTGTCATCGGGTGTGAAAAAATTGGAAGACCAGCTTGGCCAATCACTCTTTGAGCGTACAAACAGACGGGTGTTTCTGACGAATGCGGGCACTAAGTTTTTACCCCGCGCCAAAGCTATCATGCATGAATGTAACATGGCGATGCAGGTCCTGTCAGAAGATACAGCAAGCCCAGTTTTACGGATCGGCCTGTTATCGACTATATCCCCAGAAATCGCGCGGAAACTCTTCATGTCTTTTCGCACCGAGCACCCAGAAGTGGTGATCACAGTATTTGATGGCACAGAACAAGAGCTGCTGAATAGAACTGAGGACCGAAGCCTTGACTATGCATTAACGCTATCGCGCAGTAAACAACCAGATCATTTAATTCCTTTATTGACAGAAGGTTATAAATTTGTGCTGGCGAAGGATCACCCGCTTGTTGGAAAATCCATTGTAACTGCACAAGACCTGAGTGATGAGCATATGGTCGTGCGCAGTCGCTGTGAAGTCCTGTCGGAAACCAGTCGATATTTTACGGATCAAAATATTAGGCCGCGCTTAATCTATCGTACAAATAATGATGAGCGGGCGATTGCTATGGTCGCTTCGGGTCTAGGGGGCACGATATTGCCAGACTGTATGACAAACAATGATCGTATTGCAGCCTTTACATTAAAGGGGTTTGATTATCAGCGCACAATCGCGCTTATTACACCACACTTTCGGATGCAAGACCACACCCAAGCGGCGGCAATAGACTTTGAAAATCACGCTCAAAACTATCAATTTTAGTGTCTTGTGACATTTCAGGTGCCGCTAGCGCTAGAGCTGCCGCTAGACTGTTTTCGCACTATTAACATTAAAGCCACTCTCTTCTAATGCCGTCACAAGTTTCGCTGCATGAGCGCGGTCTTTGGTTTCAACAACCAGTTCCATTTCGGTCATCTTAAGGGAAACAGCCCCAAATTCCCGTTGGTGTTTTACCTCCAAAACATTGGCGCCGATCTGGGCCACGACCTTGGTCACTTTTGCTAAGTTACCTGGGATATCAATCATTTCTATGCGTAAACGCGACAGACGTCCATCACGGGCCATGCCGCGCATAATAGCACTGGCAAGCATACGACTATCAATGTTCCCACCTGTTAGGATCATGCCGACTTTGTGCCCTTTAAAGACTTCAGGGTATTGACGCATCGCTGCCAATGATATGGCCGCTGCGCCTTCAACAACAACCTTTTCCACTTCCATCAGCAATACAATGGCTGCCTCGATACGGGTTTCTTCAACAATCAGAATTTCGTCAACCAATTCACGAACACATTTCTGGGCATTAATGCCTGGCGTGTTCACCGCAATCCCTTCGGCAATCGTAATGTTGTTACCCATTAGATTACTGCCATCCATGACTGACTTCATAGATGGAAAGGCTTCTGTCTGCACGCCGATGATCCGTATGTTTGGGTTCATATGCTTAGCGATTGTTGCAACACCCGATATCAATCCGCCGCCGCCAATCGGCACAATGAGCGTATCTAGGTCTGGTATTTCTTGCAACATTTCAAGGCCCACAGTGCCTTGGCCAGCCATTACAAGTGGATCATCAAACGGGTGAATGAAGGTTAAATTATTCTCCGTTGCCATTTTAAGCGCGGCTTCTGTTGCTTCTTCTAACTTCGCGCCAACAAGTTTTACATGCGCCCCTAATTCTTCTGTGCGTTTGACTTTATTGAATGGGGTTCCTTCAGGCATGATAATCGTTGTAGGAATGCCAAGGCGACTAGCATGATAGCTAACCCCCTGTGCATGATTTCCCGCTGACATGGCGATAACACCTTTTGTGTCCTTGGGTAACGAGAGCAGCTTATTCAAAGCCCCACGTTCTTTATAAGCAGCCGTAAATTGGAAGTTTTCAAATTTCAAATAAACTTCAGCACCCGTTATGTTTGACAGAGTGATTGACTTACTGATGGCTGTTCGGTTTACGGCCCCTTCAATGGCATCGGCAGCCAGCATTACGTCGTTTGCTGTTATTGGTGCTGTTATTGGTAAGTTTTTACCTGCCATTTTATCCTCCGTCCTCAATACAGTGTGTCACTCGATGCTACAAGCTTTATTCATGTTACTGCACATATAGCCAAATGCGGTGAATTTTGATCACCACATTGGGCTATAAGTCTTTATGTCGGTTCGACTTATCAATAAATAATGATTTCATTATTTATTGGTCTCGCTATAACTTTATATAAGTCGGCTGTCTAGTGCGTAATCCGACAGCTGAAAAGCTATATGAAGGTTTCTTTTTTGCCTTTAGGTGTATATTTATTGCAGTGCAAGGAAATTTTCAAGCACCTATGGCATATAAAAATTATTTAAAAACAATAAGTTATAAAATTTATTGTGCAATGCACAAAAATATTGTTGACATTATGTTGCGGCGCACATATATTCCAATTCAACAACACAGCAACGGCTTGGCTGTTTTGACGGTGAGTATAGATTACAAACCACAAGCTTAAGAATTTTTAAAGAAGGAAAAAACAATGACTGAAGCAACTGTAAAGAAAACAACTGGTAAAACAACAACACGTAAGTCACCTGCTAAAACTGCTGCGAAAAAAACTGCTGCGAAAAAAACAGCATCGGTGAAAACGGCTGCAAAGAAAACTGCAACACGTATAACAGAAGCAAAAAAAGCTGCTCCAAAAACAGCGAACGTTAAGTCAACTGTTGAAGCTGTAGCAAACGAAGCTAAAAAAGGTTTTGCCGCTTATTCTAGCTTCCTATCTGGCCCAACTTGGAACTTGTCAGCCCTTTATGACATCCAAGCAGCTAACTTCGCAGCAACTCGTGAAGCTGGTTCCGTGGTTGTTGAAGGTGTTAAATCTGCAACAAGTCTGCAAACAGACCATGCTAAAGGCATGTTCGCTGAAGCGACAACTTCTGTCAAAGGTTTGTTTACTGGTGACCGTCCAGAAGTTTCGGTCTCAGCGACAGTTGAAGCGGTTAAATCTTTTGCGGGCAAAAATGTTGACACTGCAAAAGCGACAAACGAAATTTATGTTGATACAGGCAAAAAAGTTGCTGGTATCGCAAAAACACGTTTCCAAGCCTCTATTGAGGAATTGCAAGCTGCTGCGTCTGCGTAATTAGTCGCTCAGCTTCACTGAATTCGCATATTAGCACAGTGTTTCGTGCGATGTTCCGAGTACCTGTTTAGCCTTCAAGCTTTTCATACCCCTCTTCGAAAAGCTTGAACCCACAGGAATGCGAATTCAGTTTTTACTTATCGGTCTTCGGTACTTTATACTGAAGGCCGATTTTTATTTTTGCTTCCCTTTCACAAAAAAATAGGTAATTTGCCCCTCATACTAATTATAGCGAGACCAATAAATAATGATTTCATTATTTATTGATAAGTCGAACCGTCATAAATACTTATAGCCAAATAAGGTGATCAAAATTCACCGCAATTGGCTATAGTCGCGCCAAATTATGGTGGTAACGCGATTAAAATGATGCAGGAACAGCATATGCCCTTTGAACAAGAGATTGAGAGCCGACGCACTTTTGCAATTATCTCGCATCCTGATGCAGGTAAAACAACGCTCACTGAAAAGCTGCTCCTGTTTGGCGGGGCTATTCAGATGGCGGGTGAAGTGAAAGCGCGGGGCGAACGGCGACGGGCGCGATCAGATTGGATGAAAGTAGAACAGGAGCGTGGCATATCGGTTGCTTCATCCGTGATGACGTTTGACTATATGGATCGCACTTTCAATTTGCTGGATACGCCAGGACACGAAGATTTTTCTGAAGATACCTATCGTACATTATCAGCGGTTGATAGCGCAATCATGGTTTTGGATGCTGCCAAAGGGATCGAAAAGCAAACACGAAAGCTTTTTGAAGTGTGCCGTATGCGCGATATGCCCATTACCACATTTATCAATAAGATGGACCGCGAGGCAAAAGACCCTTTTGAACTGCTTGATGAAGTTGAGCAAACGCTTGCCCTAGATATTAGCCCTGCCAGTTGGCCCATAGGGATGGGACGTGATTTTAAAGGCTGCTATGATTTGATCGCTGATCAACTCATTTTGTTTGATCGCGGTAAAGGGGAAGTGATGAGCGAAGGCATCAAATGCAGCGGCCTTGATGACCCAAAGCTTGATGAATTATTACCCGATTACGCTGCTGCCAAGCTTCGCGAAGATGTAGAAATGGTGCGCGAACTTTGCCCAAGATTTGATATGCAAGCCTATTTGGACGGTACGATGACACCCGTATTTTTTGGCTCTGCTGTTAATAATTTTGGGGTGCAGGAACTGCTAGAAGGCGTTGGTGTAAATGCCCCTAGCCCACGCCCAGGAAAAGCCCTTGAGCGTCATGTTGATCCCTTGGAAGAAAAAGTATCGGGATTTGTCTTTAAAATTCAAGCGAATATGGACCCAAAACATAGGGACCGTATTGCTTTTCTACGCCTTGTTTCGGGTCGTTTTAAAAAGGGCATCAAATTAAAGCATGTGCGGTCTGGTAAAATAATGGCCATTCATAATGCGCAACTCTTTTTGGCCCAGAACCGTGCCATCGCTGAAATTGCTTATGCAGGTGATATTATTGGTATTCCTAACCACGGCAACTTGCGTATTGGGGATACACTCACCGAAGGGGACCTAGTGCGTTATACAGGTGTGCCATCGTTTGCACCAGAAATTTTACAAAAAGTACGGTCAGAAGACCCGATGAAAGCCAAGCACTTAGGTCGGGCGCTAGAACAGCTGGCGGAAGAAGGTGCGGCCCGGGTCTTTAAACCAAACTTGGGGAGTGACTGGGTTGTCGGTGTTGTGGGTGCCTTACAATTTGATGTGCTGGCGGACCGAATTCGCACTGAATATCAAATTCCCGTCAATTTTGAGCCTACAACATTGATGACAGCAGAATGGGTGGAAGGCGAGCACCGCGAAGTGAAAGCATTTTCTGATGCTAATCGCGCCTCGATGGCTGTTGATCATGCAGGTGCCCCCGTATATCTAGCACGAAATAATTGGCACCTTGATAAAGCAAAAGAAGATTATCCAAGTTTGAAGTTCTTGCAAACCAAAGAAGAAGTCTATTAAACTGAGGCAATAGATCAAGAAGGCAATAGAAAAAGGAGGTCTGCAATGACATCTGGACGTATTACTGGCATCGGTGGTATCTTTGTAACCTGCAAGGATAAAGAGGCTCTGACAAAATGGTATCAGGATATCCTTGGTGTACCTTGGGATGGGTATGGCAGTAATTTTGCCTTTAGGGATAATCTTATACCCAATGAAGCCTATAGTTTATGGTCCGCATTTCCCGATGACACTGATTATTTAGCGCCGTCTACTAAGGAATTTATGATTAATTTTCGCGTGGATGATCTCAAAGCTTTTTTAGAAACACTCAAAGGTAAAGGTGTGGAAACTGTTGGCGAGATGCTTGACGAACCTTACGGTAAATTTGCATGGATTATGGACCCTGAAGGCACTAAAATTGAGCTTTGGGAACAAGTAGGCCCATTTCCCACAGAAGAGTGCGCGGCAGAAGAATTAGGGGAATAGTTCAGTGTTTAAAAAAGCTTTCATTGGTTTATTTGTGATTGTGTTTGCTTGGGTCTTATGGCCTGCTGCGATTGATTCTGTTGTGTATCAGCCCCCCAAAGATACGGGGATGGCTGGTATTTTTGCCCCCAATGAGAAACTAGACCGTGCTGAAGTTATGCCACTGACAAGTGGTCATGGGCCAGAGGATACTGCTGTTGACAATCAAGGGCGGATATACGGCGGCCTGCAAGATGGTCGTATTATTCGCATAAATTCTAAGGGTTTAAACCAAGAAACATTTGCCACAATTGAAGGCGGTCGACCTTTGGGAATGCATTTTGATGCGGCTGGGCAGCTGATCGTTGCTGATGCATATAAAGGGCTTTTGTCCTTTGATGAACAGGGCGCTATGACAGTTCTGGCAACTGGTCACGCTGGTGTGCCTTTTGCTTTCACAAATGATATTGATATTGCCTCAGACGGGGTTATTTATTTTACCGATGCCAGCGACCGATTTAATCAATCACAGTACCGCCTTGACCTTTTAGAAGGACGCGGTCATGGACGATTTTTAAAGTATGATCCTGCTACACAAGAAACCACTTTGCTGATGGACGATATTCATTTTGCAAACGGTGTTGCCTTGTCTGAAAATGAAGATTTCGCCCTAGTTAATGAAACAGCGCGCTACCGTATATTTCGCTACTGGTTAAAAGGCGACAACGCTGGTTTGAGCGAGATTTTCATTGATGAATTACCTGGGTTCCCCGATGGCATATCTGCTAATCGCAAGGGTGTTTTTTGGCTTGCCCTGCCATCGCCGCGAAACCCCTTAATGGATACCTTGCACCCAAAGCCATTTTTAAAGAATTTGATTTCCAAGCTGCCGCCAACGATGCAGCCCTCAGCGATCAGGCGCGGTGTTGTTGTAGCACTTGATGAAAGTGGGGAAATTTTAGACGTTTTGCAAGATAGTGATGGGGGGCATGTTTATATGGTGACCAGTGTTCAACAAGTGGGGGATAAGATTTATATGGGTAGTTTAGAAGCGCCACAAATTGCCCGCATAAAGACAAAATACTGAATTGGGAAAATACTGGTTCTGCAAAATTTTGATGAGTCTCGTTATATCTAGCCCACGCCAGGGGGTGGGGTAGTCCCAAAGCTTTGGACCAGTGATCCAACAAGCATATTCCAGCCATCGACAAGCACAAAAAATATGATTTTAAAGGGCAATGCGACCATGACTGGGGGTAGCATCATCATACCCATTGACATCAAAACAGAAGCCACAACCATATCAATCACTAAAAATGGCACATAAATTAAAAAGCCAATTTCAAATGCGCGCCTGATTTCGCTGATCATAAAAGCTGGGATCAAGGCTGTTGTGGCGACTTCGTCTGGTGTCGTTATTGTGTCTCCTGACATGCCAATGAACAGTGATAAATCTTCTTCGCGCACTTGGCTAAGCATAAAATTTCTAAGCGGCACGATGCTGGCTTCATAGGCTTGCATCTCGTCAATTTGTTCGTTCATGAGCGGTTCAAGCCCTAGTTCATAGACCTGCGTGAACGTTGGGGTCATGACATATGCCGTTAAAAACAGCGCCAGGGAAATCAATACAATATTTGGCGGCGTTTGCTGTGTCCCCATCGCACTGCGCAACAGGGAAAACACAATCACCATGCGGGTGAAGCTGGTCATCATCACCAATATGCTCGGGGCAAGCGAAAGAACAGACATCAGCAAGATAAGCTGCACGACGCGGCCACTTAAGCTACCACTTTCACCAAGATCAATATTTAAGGACTGAGAAAACCCAGGTATGGATACCACGCTTATCATTAAAATAGCGGGCATTAGCATGACCATAAACCGCGCAGTTTTGCTTTGGGGTAGATATTTTTTAAAAGATTTTAGTATGCTTGACATTATGGTTTGGCTCAGTTTTAAATCGATGTGTTATTGTGATTGTTGCAGATCTGTGCTGACCTTTTCATCCTGCATTTCACTATCAATTAAACGTGTTCCATTTTGGTTAACACCAAGCAAATATTCTTGGCCTTTCCAGCGCACAGCAACCAATCGGTTACGGCTATCTAAAACCCTACTTTCTAGAATATCGATTGATTTTTTTCCTGTGCGAATAGTCGGTTGCCCTGGCATAACCCCAATGCGTTTGATGCCCCACATGATTAAAATCAAAAGACCAAGTACAAATATAAGGGCACCAAAAGCCCCTAGCATGTCTGTTATCATGGTTATCTTATCCCATCATCTTCGCTGCTCGGTTTGATAAAGTGTGCATCCATTCCGCCACGGATGGGACCACTGTGTTGCCTATTGTTTAAATCACGGTTAACAGCGTAAACGCGCTCAAGAATCAAGGAAACGGCATTTAAGGCTTCTAGTGGCACAGGGCTTTCCACATCAAAAGCATCTAGAAGATTGGTTAAATCTTTGTCTTGCCTAACCTTTACGCCCTCAAGGAAGGCAATATCCAGAATTTTTTCCGCATTATAACCACTGCCTTTGGCTTTGATTTTGGGTACAGCTTTGTCGTTGTCACGCTTAACAGCAATGGCTTTTAAGTCCAACGGGTCATAAGTTTTGTGCGGCGACTTGTTGTTGTTTTTCTCGTCGTCAGTGTAGGTTGGTGTGGACATGACATAACCCTTAAAAATACAGAGGCATTGACTATTTTGATGCTAATTTTAGCTAGATTAAGAAAAAGTCATTAAAATCTTGTAAATGTTTGCAACTTGTTAACCAGACATATGGCATTATAACGCCGTGTAACTGTATCAAGGACAAAGTGATGGATTTAAATGCAATCCCATTGATGAGCGCGATAAAAAAACGCATGGGTTGGCTTAATGAAAATCAGCGCGTTATCAGTCAGAATGTCGCACAGGCCGATACCCCAGGCTACAAAGCGCAAGAGCTTGAAAAACAATCGTTTTCTGGGCTCGTGGAGAGTATGGCAAGCTCGGGTGACGGTGCGCAAACTTTGCAGATGCGTACAAGCAAAGCAGGCCACATGCATGTTGGGGGCGGAGCAGCACAAAACACACAGAGTGCTAAGGACATAGAAGACGCGGAAGAATCCCCATCTGGCAATACAGTCGTGCTGGAAGAAGAAATGATGAAACTTGCTGATAATCAGATGCAGTATGGGCTTGTAACAAATCTTTATAAAAAGAATGTTGGCTTGCTTAGAACGGCACTTGGTAAAGGAAAATAGCTGATTAGGCGGAACCATGCGCGTTTGAAAAACGACAATGAACCGAAATTGGCCAAAATTGGCCAAAATTGGCAAGAACTGGCTAAAGTTGTCCAGAACTAGCCAGAGCTGAAGAAAACTGGAGAGAATAATGGACCTTCAAAAAGCAATGATGTCGTCTGCGAGTGGCCTAAGGGCTCAGTCAGTGCGCATGCGGGTGATTTCTGAAAATATTGCTAATCAGGATTCGGTCGCTACCGATAAATTTTCCGATCCTTATCGACGTAAAATCGTTACATTCCGTACAGAACTAGATCATGCAACAGGGGTCACAACCGTTGAGGTCGGAAAATTAGCCTATGACCAGAAAAAATTTGGGCAGCGTTATGATCCCGGTAATCCAGCGTCCGATGATGCGGGGTATGTAAAAACATCGAACGTTAATGGATTGATCGAGATGATGGACATGCGCCAAGCGCAACGCACCTATCAATCGAACCTGAATGCGATGGAAGGTAGCCGCCGCATGGCCAGCATGACATTAGAATTATTAAGATAGAGGCGGTTTAACATGAATATCAAACAGTTAGATGGGATGAGCGCTTACACACAAGCCAATAATCAACAGGGCAGCTCTGGCCTTGATGGTGGTGACACTATTGGTAAGAAAACTGCTTTTTCAGACTTGATCAGTGACAGTAT
>JABABO010000291.1 GCA_014238195.1 Kordiimonadaceae bacterium
ATTTACCGTCATACCGATGAAAATCGGTATCCAGTGGCACAGTGGTTTAAGCTGGCGCTGGATTCATTTGTTTTCTGGACCCCGTGTCGCTCGTGCTGCGCACTGCACGGGGTGACGTAGAGTGGATAGCTGCGCACTGCACGGGGTGACGGAGATTGGATAGCTGCGCACTACACGGGGTGACGAATTTACCGTCATTCCATTGAGCGCAAGGGTACCAATGGCTGAGGCATTTAATAGCCACGGTTACGAATAGCCGCGAGCGATGCCTCAACCGCTGCCTGTTTCACAGCCGGTAATTGCTTGCGGATCATCGCGTCTACCGTTGGTTCGGGCACTAGGTCGAATTTAACATTTTGAGTAATTTGCAGAGCACCACCCATCCCATCGACGCGCGTATCGGCAGCATTGATGACCGAGCGTGAACGATCCGGGATGATCAGTTCTGGCCCACGTTCGCCCACTAACACTGGGGCATCGGCGCTGATACGCCCGCCGCCTGCAAAACCCAAAAGGCCCCCAAGTCCCGTCGAAAATAAACCACCAAGACCAGCCCCGAGGCCACCATCCGTGCCCCCAAACATCTTGGTGAACATATCGGTTAAGCTACCCCCCAGCATGCCGCCCAAGTCATCCATAATATTTTTGCCAACGCCTTTGAATGTTTCTTTCACGGAACCGCCAACATCGTCAAAATCAGTGGCTATTTTTGTTGTCAAATCGCTAAAGCCAGCATTCAGATTATCAAACAGCATGTCACTGGCTTCTGAGTTTTTTTGTTCGCTGGCGGTCGCACTTTCTATGCTATCATCGATGCCTGCATCACTGGCGCTTTTGCTGTCAAGCACAGCTTCAACAATCGGATCATCGCTCGCCGTGGTCTCAGCCCCCGTGTCTGCCGCTGTTTCAACATCATCCAGCGCCTCGGACACCTTAGATTCCGCGACTGTTTCAACGTCATCCAATGCCTCAGACACCTTAGAGTCCGCAACTGTTTCAGCGTCATCAAGCGCCTTAGCGGCCCCTTCACCCATTTGCGCGGCGATATCCTGCAAGCTGCCCGTTACCCCCGCTAGTTGCGACAGCGCTAGTGCCGCCCCATCCCCCATTTGCTGTGCAACAGCCTGCAAATTGCCAGCAACATTGGCGAGCTCTGACAGCGCTTGTGCGGCGATCTCATCCAGTGCCTCTGTTTCTGCGTTCTTAGCACCTGGTTTTAAGTCTATCATATCTACGCTCCATAAAAAAAGCACGCTTTACAGCGTGCTTCTGGTGTTGATTATTATTAAAGATGTCCTCAGCTTTAAAAGCTTAGCTTGACCATCATCACGGCGTGCAAGTGGACCCATAAATATCAGGTAGTGGGCCTGCGTCAATCTTCAAACATTTGCCTAAGACTATTTTGATGCCTTGGCCCGATCTGATCAGATGATCATTTGGCACGTCCTGACTGTCCTGCAAGTCCTGCCTATCTGGCCTGTCTGGCCTGTCTGGCAAGTCTGGCAAGTCACTTGGCGGATACCACGCCCGCCATTTCGCCAAGGGTATATAATGGTCATCGGTTGGCCCGTCTAACACCCAATGTGTATACCCAAAGCCCTTAAACGGTTGCAGAACATCCGCTAATAAATCCGTATCAATAAACACACAGTCGTCCTTGTAATGCGCATAGCGCGGTTGATCACATTGCCCCTTTTTCTTTAAGGACACATCAATATAATCAGGCCCCAGCTCAGCGAAATCAGAGATATCCATACTGAGCTCAATGAGATAAATAGTGCGTTTTCTGTGCGTTGCCTGATATGTGAAAAAATCTTTCACCACGGCTTGCCATTCCTGGAGTGTGCAGTCATCTGGTGTATTCGGATACATAAAAACACTATCTGCGGAACCAAAATAGGGAGTGTGCCCAATTTTCACATAACAATCATTAATCTTTGAAGATGTACCATGTTTATAAGCATCTGGTGGCTCACTCGTATAAATATTAATTGGTTTCATAAGACTGCCATATGGGCCAATATAGTAGTGATTGCCAGTTTGATTAGTTGCTGCAGTTTGTTTTGGTACGGCGAAAGCATTTGAACTTATAATGACAGTGATAACAAGCAAACTCCATATTCGCCTAATGAGGGTTGTCACACTCTTGCCTAATTCAATAACCATAAGCTTACCTTATGCGCTTCTTTAAAATACCTATCATAGTCGGACTCTGACAGATCAATAAGAAGAAACCCTAAATCAAGCACAAAAGAGCCTGAAACACTAATAATTAATCTGCGCAGCATTGATATCAACGATAACAATCTGCTTATCATCAAGTTCGAACTTAACATTGGAGAATTTTATGCCATCATTCGTAAAGTTAGCTTCAAATAATAAAATATCAGATTTGCAACTATTCTCTGGATCAAACTTAATCGAAGATAAAGCTAGATGTTGCACGCTTTTTACAATCTCAAAGCACTTTATTTTTTCATCGGTATTTTTGGTATTACAAATATCAAAACGCTCAGAACTAACGGTCCATTTTTTCAGCTCCGAAAGTAAAGTTTTTATAATACTGTGATTTTGAACAAAATTATCGAAATGCACCCATTGATTATCAGCTTTACAATTAGAACTAACTTTGTATTGATTACTAACGATAGATTCCGTTTCCAATACTTCTTTGTTTTTCATAACAGCAAATAATCTAAACCGAAGCCGTTGACACAAATTCAAACCAGTCTCGAACCCTTTATCAGATGTAAAGCCTTTGGTAAAATATGCTATTTCATAAATATTCTTATCCCCACTATAATCCTTTCCGCCTGAGTAAAACAAAACTTGATCCGCAGGGATTTCAAGTCCAGTAATTCGTGAAAAAACATCGATGACTTGTTCTTTACTTTCCTCATTTCTAAGTTTTTCTGGGTGTAAAAGGTGATCGCCGCAGACAGGTAATGTAAGACCCACGATCGATAAAATCAGAAACAAAGCCTTCATTTTTTCACCCTATAGTATGATGCTAAACGTGTAAGTATAGTGTAGCCTTTTTTAATAATGCCTGACAAGAGCTACATAGGAATCAGGATTTGTCAAGGCAACTGAGGTTTCCATATTTTCGAAATGCGCCTCCCATCTATAGGCGGGATCACGGGTTAAATTTCTTTGATGCATCTCATTTATAAAAACATGAAGGGCTTCATGGAGAACCGTATCTTCTAGCTCAGGCTTCCCGTACTTCTCTAGCTCCCTAAAATTGATATATAAAATACCATAATATTCAAAAGCTACAGTATTATCGCCGCTAGCTTGCTTATATGCATTCTCTGGGGCATCGATATCTGACCTTATTTTCGACATTCGCGGAGTTTCTAAAAATGTAACGGCTTTTTTTAGCTTTCCAGACGCAAAATGGGCCGTCTCCACTGAACTATCTTGAAAATACCTCGTCAAAAGTTTCTTAGATTTTTCACTTCTAACATCCAAGTCACGAATTGCACGTCTGGCGACTGGTAAAATCCGTGAAATTACCTTAGCTAAACGCTTGTAATCTTCCTCATTCGTCATACCTAACCGTTGATATACACTTCCATCATCTATAAATTTAATTATCTTTTCTGAGACTGCATTTTCATTTGCTGGCGCAATATCATTGACGACTTTCTTAAATTTAACTAGTTCAGCGTTGGCATTCATTTTTTGTGATATTTGGATAACGGCAACACAGCAAGC
>JABABO010000023.1 GCA_014238195.1 Kordiimonadaceae bacterium
ATATCCTTGCCAACGGCGATTGGACCTATAGCTTAAACAACGATAATGGCAGTGTTGATGCGCTTGGGGCAGGCGATACCCTAGAAGACACGGTCACGGGTAGCGCCGAGGACGGCACCACACAAGATATCACCATCACGGTCACAGGCGCCAATGACGCGGCGGTGATCACTGGCAACACGGACGGGGCGGTCACCGAAGACGGCACCAGCACGGTGTCAGGCAGCTTAAGCGCCACGGATGTTGACGGCAATGATGATGTCTTTACGGCGGCCTCTGGGGTGCTGGGGACCTACGGCAACCTTGATATCCTTGCCAACGGCGATTGGACCTACAGCTTAAACAACGATAATGGCAGTGTTCAGGGCTTGAATAATGGCGACACCTTAGCCGACACAGTGGTGATCTCGGCCGAGGATGGTACGACGCAGAATATTGTCATCACCATTAATGGCGCTGACGATGATACGGCTATCGTGGGTAACACAACAGGAGGGGTGACGGAGGACGGTAATCTAGTTACCCAAGGTAATCTTGATATCACAGATTTAGGCGGCAAAACAGATCTAGATTTCACATGGACGATTGCCGTTAATCCAGCCTATGGCACTGCGAATGTTGATAGCAATGGTGATTGGCAATTTGCCATGAACAATGATCTGGCCGCTGTCCAAGAACTTGGCGGTAGTGACACACTTGCCGATACCTTTACGGTTCGCGCGACAGATTCGCCAACGGTTGTTGATAAGCTTATTACCATCACAATTACGGGCAATAATGATGCGGCGGTGATCACAGGCAATACAACAGGTGCGGTCACCGAAGACGGTGTGAGTACGGTTTCTGGAACACTGAACATTACTGATATTGACAGTGGTGAAGATGTTTTCCAAGCTGTATCGGGGGAAGCAGGCAGCTACGGCAGCTTGGATATCCTTGCCAATGGCGATTGGACCTACAGCTTAAACAACGATAACGCCGCTGTTGATGCGCTGTTCACGGGTGACACGCTGGAAGACACAGTGACAGTCACGTCTGATGATGGTGGCACCACACAAGATATCACCATTACGATCACGGGCAATAATGATGCAGCGGTGATCAGCGGCAATACGGACGCGGGGATCACCGAAGACGCGGATCCGAACACTGCCACAGGCAGCTTAAGCGCCACGGATGTGGACGGTAATGATGATGTCTTTACGGCGGCCTCTGGGGCGCTGGGGACCTATGGTAACCTTGATATCCTGGCCAATGGCGATTGGACCTACAGCTTGGATAATGCCAATAGTGATGTTCAGGGTCTGAACAATGGGGACACACTGGGGGATACAATCACGGTTAGCGCCGAAGATGGCACGGCTCAGGATATCACCATAACGATATCGGGTATCGGTGACATCAGTGTTCAATCCAATGATAATATCAATACAGAAGAAAATAATAGCGGTGTTGTTCTGAATTTACAAGCCATACTGGATAACGGTAATGTTGATGATGACCTCACTTACAGCTTAACAGGTGGTGCTGATTCTGACGCTTTTACCATTGACCCAAATACAGGTGAATTGAGTTTTGTCAACCCACCTGACTTTGAAAACCCCCAGGACGATGACGGCGATCAAGTCTATGAAGTGATCGTCACGATCACGGGCGGTGGTGGTAGCTATGAACAGCCATTGGAAATTACTGTAACCAACAATCCTGCGGAATCGGTCACAGATAATTACGATGTATCTTTTGAGCTATCCAGTCTTGATGGCAGTGATGGTTTTAAAATTAATGGTATTGCGAGTGATGACTTTAGTGGTCGATCTGTTTCCAGCGCCGGCGATGTAAACGGTGATGGTTACGGCGATCTGATCATTGGGGCGTACGGTGCAGACCCGAATGGTGCCAGTAATGCTGGCGAAACCTATGTTGTGTATGGTTCGCTTGAAGGCTATGGTTCTGCTTTAAATCTATCCAGTCTTGATGGCAGTAATGGCTTTAAAATTAATGGGATTGCCAATAATGATCAAAGTGGTCGGTTTGTATCAGGTGCTGGTGATGTTAACGGCGATGGGTACGGTGATATTATCATTGGGGCTTACGGCGCTGACAACGTTGGTTTTGAAGAGGCCGGTGAAGGCTATGTAATATTTGGGGCGGACACTTTATCATCCGAGATAAACCTATCCAGCTTAGATGGCAGCAATGGGTTTGCATTACACGGCCATGCAAATAGCGACTTTAGTAGTGTTTCTGTTTCCAGCGCTGGTGATATCAACGGCGATGGCTACGCGGATGTAATTTTAGGGGCTTATCTTGCAGACCCTAACGGTAGCGATAATGCTGGGCAAAGCTACATAATCTTTGGTAAAAGCGGCGCCTTTGATGCCAATATTAGCTTATCAAATTTGGATGGCAGTGATGGGTTCGTTTTAAACGGTATAGATAATGCTGACATCAGTGGCTTTTCAATATCGGGTGCGGGGGATGTAAACGGGGATGGCTACGGGGATGTGATCATCGGTGGTTATCTTGCTGATGTGAATGGTAATATTAATGCTGGCGAAAGCTATGTGGTGTTTGGTAAAGGGAGCAGCTTTGACAGTGCGCTTGAACTTGCCAGTCTTGATGGCAGCAATGGTTTTATTCTGAATGGCATTAATGCGTCTGACTATAGCGGTTTTTCAGTGTCCAGCGCTGGTGATGTCAACGGTGATGGTTACGATGACCTGATTATCGGCGCGATTTTAGCTGATCCAAATGGCAGCAAGTCAGGCGAAAGCTATGTGGTGTTTGGTGATGACAGTTTAGCATCACAGATCAATTTATCGAGTTTGGATGGCAGCGATGGCTTTAAGCTGAATGGCATTGAGGCCGATGACTATAGCGGTATTTCCGTATCAGGCATTGGCGATGTTAACGGGGATGGTTACGATGATATAATCATTGGAGCATATGGCGGCGACCCGCATGGCAATACGGATGCAGGCGAAAGCTACCTTATCTATGGTTCCAGTAATTTTACGACATCCGTTATAGAACTCTCAAGTTTGGATGGTAATAATGGCTTCGTTTTAAACGGACACTGCAGTGATGATCAAAGTGGTTATTCCGTATCGGGTGCGGGTGATTTGAACGGTGATGGTTACAGTGACTTTATCATCGGGGCAAAGCAGGCAAACGCACATGGTAATGATAATACGGGTGTTAGTTATGTAGTTTATGGGGGTAATGGTCTGCTACCGATTAGCATCACATGGCCAGTTTCGCCAGACCATTCAACACAATTAACCGCCGATTTGACACCCAGTCAAACAACCCCAACACCTAGTGATGATTTTCTAGAATATGGACGCGAGGAAAATATTATCTCTGCCTTGCCTGGCGATGATTATGCCGATGGTGGCCTTGGTGCGGATACAATTGGTGGCGGCGACGGCAATGACACGATTGAGGGCGGCGATGGCGCTGATCTTTTGTTCGGCTGGGTTGGAGATGACCTTATCTTTGTTGGCTTAGAAGGGGTTTCATCCTTCGATTTTAGTGATAATGTTGTTTGGGCAGGCATGGGGAACGACACAGTTGTTGGCGCGAATGGTAGTGATACACTTGGGGGCGGTGGTAACGACGATAGTGTGAGCGCTGGCCGTGGAAATGACCTAGCTTTTGGCGGTGAGGGTAATGATACGGTCACAGGCGATCAAGGTTTTGATACGATTTACGGCGGTTTTGGTGACGATTTGGTTATGGGCGGCGCTCATGCAGATATGTTAATGGGTGGGGACGGTGTTGATACTGTGCAGGGTGGCAGCGGGAATGATACCCTTCGGGGGGACGGGGGTGATGACCAACTTTCAGGGGGGCTAGGTGCGGATAGATTTGTTTTCACCCTAATCGGTAACAACGACCGAATTACAGATTTTGACCTTGATGAGGATAGTCTTGATTTATCAGAGACTGGCATTACAGGACTAGATACACTAACGAACGCTGCCGAAGATACCACAGGTGGTTTGCTTATTAACTTTAGTGATAGCTCAACAGTCTTGCTCACAGGATTAACAATCAGTGATCTGAACGCCGTGGATATTTTATTCGCCCAGTAAGGCACTTCTGTAAGGCACTTCTGTAAGGCACTTCTGTAAGGCTCTTCTGTAAGGCTCTTCTGTAAGGCTTTTTCATTAAGGCACTGGCTTTGGCCTCGCTATAACGTACCAAGTTCAGCACTTTTGTTGCTGTTTTCCAGATTAATTTTCCATTCATGAAGCCCATTGACATCCTTAAGATGTTTTGTTAATATACCATTAATATACTTCTAGTCCTTGGGCGTTAAGGATAAGAACGTCTAAATGTGAAGAATTTCATTGATTTTGGCTATGACTAAAGGCTTTAGGCAGGGGTTGTGAAACTAATTGTTGAGTGGGCCTGGATTTAATGCGAAATTTAATACACCTTTAAATAGAATTTCTATGAAGTTGTAACTTTGAAACCAGAAAAGGGCTAAAATCATGACACTCATCTTTGATACTGTGAATGCGGTCACTGTCCTAGAAAACACATCAGATGTTGTCTTGGATTTTGATATTCTTTTAAACAGCGGGGCAACAGATTCTGGGTTCACATATACTATTTCAGGCGGTCCCGACCAGGACCTGTTCACGATTGATAGCGCGAGCGGCGAATTATCCTTTGTTAAAGGGCCAGATTACGAAAATGCCTTAGATGAAGGGAAGGATAATGTTTACAATTTATCCGTCACGGCAAACGGTTTCGGCGAAACAGGCACCCAAAATATAGCAATCACTGTGACAGATGTAGATTGGGGAACGGGTTACGCTGCGTTTTTTGAACTATCCAACCTTGATGGCAGCAATGGTTTTGTCCTGAATGGTGCTGTTGAAGGCGATCAAACTGGCTGGTCTGTATCCGACGCAGGGGATATTAACGGTGATGGTTACGCGGATGTGATTATTGGGTCATATCGAGATGGTGGCAAAGCAGGTGAAACCTATGTGGTGTTTGGTTTCAAAACTGAGGGCACCGACCACGCAGTGTTAGAACTCAGCAGTCTTGATGGGCGTGATGGCTTTAAACTGGTTGGCGTTACGAACGATGTAAGCGGCTTTTCCGTATCCAGTGCGGGGGATATCAACGGTGATGGCAATGATGATATTATCATTGGGGCACCACGTGCAAGTAACTATAATGGCACCAGTTATGTGGTGTTTGGTCAGGGCCGAAATGGTTCATACGGTGAAAACGGTGTTGTTAATTTAAGTGGTCTTGATGGCAGCGATGGTTTCAAGCTGACCGGAAAAGTCCCTCCTGAGGATCCTCAGATACAGTCTGGCAGTGGTACATCTGTTTCCGGCGTTGGCGATCTTAACGGTGATGGATACGATGATCTGATCATTGGTGCACCTTATGCAGGTGGTAAAAACAAGCAATTCGGCGAAAGTTACGTTGTGTTTGGTTTCGATGACTCAGACTCTAACAATCCTAAATCAGTGATAGACCTTGGCAGTCTTGACAGTAGTAATGGCTTTACACTGATTGGTGCTCGTGAAAATGGGTCAAGTGGTTTTTCGGTATCTGATGCGGGTGATGTCAACGGCGATGGTATTGATGATCTCATCATTGGGGCTCCGGGTGGTGTTTATAGTTCAAACAAGTTTGGTCAAAGCTATGTGGTGTTTGGTCAGGGGCAGGGTGGTTCGTACGGTAATGATAACGTTGTTAATTTAAGTGGGCTGGATGGCAGCGATGGTTTTAAACTTAACGGTTATATAGTTCAGGGTAAAAGTGGTTTTTCCGTGTCTGGTGCTGGCGATGTCAACGGTGATGGCTACGATGATGTCATTATTGGCGCTCCGGGTAATACGTATCATCCGCTTCTTGAGAATACAACGGGTGAAAGCTATGTGGTGTTTGGCTTTAATAACAACACGCACACGGGCGGCACAGTAGTTGATGCCATTGAACTATCCAGCCTTGATGGCCATAATGGCTTTAAATTGGTTGGTGGGGCGAATTTCGACCAAAGCGGTATTTCCGTGTCGGGTGCTGGGGATGTGAACGGTGATGATTATGATGATGTTATTATCGGTAGTTTTCTTGCTGATATTGCAGGTAGTAATACGAATGAGGGGGCGGCCTATGTGGTATTTGGTTTCAATAATAACCCAGATGATGGTGGTACTCGTATTCCGGTGATCGAGCTTGCCACGCTCAATGATGGCAACGGTTTTAAATTGAATGGTATTGACCCTGGTGACCATACGGGCAAGGCAGTATCGGGTGCGAGGGATGTCAACGGCGATGGCTATGATGATCTGATCATTAGTGCCTATAGGGCAGATCCGAACGACATCAATGAATCAGGGGAAGTCTATATTGTGTATGGTGGTAATAAGCAATTGGGCTTTGAAAATTCGGGCGTTACAAACGCTGGTGGGCTTCTGCCTGACCATTCAACCCAGCCAACTGCAAGCCTGATAAATAAACGTATATCAGCAACGCCTTTTGATGATGTGTTAGAGTGTGGCCGTGATGATGATATCGTCTTTGCGCTTGCGGGAAATGATTATGTCGATGGCGGTAATGGTCATGACACCATCGGCGCTGGTACAGGCAATGATACCATCGAGGGCGGCCTTGGCGCGGACCTTTTGTTCGGCTGGCTGGGTGATGACCTGATTTACGCTGGTTTCCAAAATGATCTATTTCTTGACCACAGCAGCAATGTCGTTTGGGCAGGCCCTGGGTATGACACCGTTGTCGGCGGTGCTGGCGCGGACACGCTGGGCGGTGGTCATGATGACGATAGCGTCATAGGTGGCCGCGGCGATGACCTTCTGTTCGGTGGTTTTGGTAAGGATACCGTTTTAGGCGATCAAGGTCTTGATACCATTTACGGCGGCTGGGGCAATGATATGGTCAAGGGCGGCGCCCACAGTGATCTTCTGTTCGGCGGTGACGGTCGGGATATCCTGCAAGGCGGTAGCGGCAATGATACCCTGTGGGGTGACGCTGGTGCTGATACGCTGTACGGCGGTATCGGGGATGATTATATTGACGGCGGCGGCGATGCTGATCTGATTTTTAACAGTGAAGGCAATGACACTGTGAACGGCGGTAACGGCGATGATATCCTTTGGGGTGGCCCCGGTGATGATCAGCTGACCGGCGGGCTTGGTGCTGATACCTTTGGTTTCACGCTGACAAACGGTAATGACCGTGTCACTGATTTTAATCTGGATGATGATATACTTGATGTATCAGAAACGGGCTTTACAGGTTTGGCGAGCATCACCAGCGCGGCTGAGGACACCGATGATGGTTTGTTGATCACCCTTAGCGGCAGCACTTCAGTGTTGTTCACAGGCTTAACGCTCAGTGACCTAACCGCCATGGATATTACCTACATATCATAAGGTTGGTGGTCTTTTTTATCACCATCGTCATGCTGAACTTGGTTCAGCATCCATGAGTGGTTTAATCATGTGTTTGCATTAAAAGGGCAATGGACCCTGAACCAAGTTCAGGGTGACGATTGGGTGTTCAGGTTGTTACCATAGTCATGCTGAATTTAGTTCAGCATCCATTAGGCTGCTCCGCCTGTTCATGTCTTAAAAGGGCAATGGACCCTGTTTGCGAAGCTGGCTTTAGCCTACCAAGTTCAGGGTGACGATTGGGTGTTCAGGATGAAAGCCCTTCGTCACTCTACGACACGGGGCCCAGAAAACAAAAAACCAGAAACAAAAACCAACAGAAAATTAAGCAGCCGCTTGTTTTTTCTTCAATTCTTTTTTCAGCTTAAGCGCCTTGGCTGACAAGTCGTTATCATGGGCTTTCAGCAGAAAATTATCCAAGCCATCATTATGTTCAACACTGCGCAGGGCGTGCGTTGAAATGCGCAGGGTAACCGACCGCCCAAGCGCGTCAGACATCAGGGTTGATTTGGTTAGATTGGGCAAAAAGCGACGGCGGGTTTTATTGTGCGCGTGCGACACATTGTTGCCAGTCATAACTTTTTTACCTGTTAATTCACAGACTCGTGACATATCATTATCCTTGTTTTTCTATCAAAGGCCGCTTGATGGGGGACATTCACCCTAGCAATCAGGCCCTGAGAATCATTATTGATTTTAACACCGCTAAAGCCCGCACATAAGGCACGGTGGCAATAGTTGCTGCGGGTCATAGGCGATTCGGCTGCCGCCGTCAAGCACAGCGTTAGAAATTTTTATAGTTCCGACATCAAGCCTTGCAATTCCTGCACTGTTGGCGTTCAATCATGCAATCAATATCAATGGATAACCAAGCAATGGCCCCTGCACAGACACCTGATGAAGCCCCAAAGGACGCAATTGCCCGCATCCGCAAGGTTATCGCAACCCCGCTCAGCGATGAACAGAAAATACAGGCCGAAGCAGATGATA
>JABABO010000036.1 GCA_014238195.1 Kordiimonadaceae bacterium
ATAGCCTGTAAATATAATTTGGCTTATTTGGACACGGGTGCTTTGTACCGTGCTGTTGCCTTGCAAGTGTTACGCAGCGCTGCCAGCCCCAAAGATTCAGCACAGGCCATCAAAGCATCAGCCCATCTGGATATGCAGTTATGCATAGACCCTGACCTGCGAAATGAAGCCACGGGGGCTGCCGCAGCACATGTGGCAAAGCACCCTGAAGTGCGGGCCAACTTATTGATATTTCAACGCGATTTTGCAAAAAACCCTCCAGATATTTACAAAGGAAGCATATTAGATGGCCGTGACATTGGTACTGTTGTGTGCCCAGATGCAGATCTGAAATTATTTGTGACGGCTAGCCCTGAAATTCGCGCAAAGCGTCGATATGATGAAATGGTCAGCCGTGGAAACCTTGCTGATTACGATGACATTCTCGCAGATGTAAACTCTCGCGACGCTAGGGATATGGGGCGAAAAGAAGCTCCTTTGAAGCCTGCCCATAATGCGCACTTGCTTGATACATCAAACTTGGGTATAGACGCGGTGTTTTCACGGGCAGAGGCCTTGATCGCGCAGTATACGACGCTAAAAAAGCAATAGCGGATCATAACGTCTACCCCAATATGCCGACAACGCTTGTTGATGTTGGTTTGACGCGATTGTTTTGCGACAGCGTCAGACTTTTGATTTAGTGTTTAGGCTTTGTGCTTGCCAACAGGAAAAGGTCGGATGGTCTGGCTTTACAGGACGCAGTACAAAGAAGACCACCGGAGACAACCGGTAGGCACAGTAATAACAGATAAAAGGACTATCCTATGACTGATACGGCAACAATGCCGAGCCTCGAAGATTTTGAGGCCCTACTGAACGAAACAATGCCTGCGGAAACTGGTTTTGAAGGCCAAGTGGTGCGCGGAACTGTTGTTGCGATTGAAAGCGATTTTGCGATTATTGATATTGGCCTGAAAGCTGAAGGTCGCATCCCGCTAAAAGAATTTGCACTTCCTGGTCAACCCCCTGAAATTAAAACGGGTGACGATGTTGAAGTTTTTGTGGACCGTGTTGAAAACGCTCTTGGCGAAGCGATCCTAAGCCGCGATAAAGCCCGCCGCGAAGAAGCGTGGGGCCAACTTGAAACAGCCTTTGGGGGTGACGCGCGTGTTGACGGTGTTATCTTTGGCCGTGTTAAAGGCGGCTTTACTGTTGACTTGAGCGGGGCCGTTGCTTTCTTGCCTGGTTCGCAAGTTGACATTCGCCCGATCCGTGATGTGACACCCCTTATGAATATTAAGCAGCCTTTCCAAATCCTAAAAATGGATCGCCGCCGTGGTAATATTGTTGTTTCACGCCGCGCCGTTTTAGAAGAGGACCGCGCAGAACAACGTAGCGAATTAATGGGTAAACTAAAAGAAGGCGATAATATAGACGGTGTGGTGAAAAACATTACTGACTATGGTGCCTTTGTTGATCTTGGCGGAATTGACGGCTTGTTGCACGTCACCGACATCAGTTGGAAACGTGTCAATCATCCTAGCGAAATACTGACAATCGGTGAAACTGTTGCTGTTCAAGTCGTGCGTATCAATCCAGATACGCAGCGCATCAGCCTTGGCATGAAGCAGCTTGCCGATGATCCATGGGCTGGTATTGATGCTAAATATCCACTGAGTGCTAAATTTACTGGAACGGTTACCAACATTACCGATTATGGCGCCTTTGTTGAGCTTGAAAGCGGTGTTGAAGGTCTTGTTCATGTCTCTGAAATGAGCTGGGTTAAGAAAAATGTTCACCCAGGTAAAATCGTGGCGACAAGTCAAGAAGTTGAAGTTATGGTTCTGGAAGTTGACCCTTCTAAGCGCCGTATCAGCCTTGGTTTGAAACAATGCGGTGATAATCCTTGGCAAGCCTTTGCTGCCAAGTTCCCACAAAATACAGAGATCGAAGGCGAAGTGAAGAATATCACTGAATTTGGTTTGTTCATTGGGCTAGACGGCGATGTGGATGGTATGGTTCACCTTTCTGATCTCGGCTGGGAAAAGAATGGCGAAGAAGCCATCGCTGAGTATAAAAAAGGCGATATGGTTAAAGCGTTGGTTCTTGATGTTGACATTGAAAAAGAACGCATCAGCCTTGGTGTTAAACAGCTCAGCAGTGACCCCTTCAAAAATGTTTCAGCCAAGAAAAAAGGTGAAACGGTTACCTGTTTGATTACAGCTGTTACTGAAAATGGCCTTGAGGTTGAAGTTGGTGAAACTGGCGCATCGGCGTTTATTCGTCGCTCTGACCTGTCTCGTGATCGCGGTGATCAGCGCCCAGAGCGCTTCGCAGTTGGCGAGAAAGTAGATGCACTTGTGACAGGTATGGACCGTTCCAGTCGTAAAGTGAATTTATCAATTAAAGCCCTTGAAATCTCAGAAGAAAAAGCAGCTGTCGAACAGTATGGCTCTACTGATAGCGGCGCTAGCTTGGGTGATATTCTTGGTGCTGCACTTGAAGGTGCTAAAGACAAAGAGTAAAGTCTCGAAATATAGCGAGACCAATAAATAATGAGATCATTATTTATTGATAAGTCGAACCGACACAAAGACTTATAGCCAAATGTGGTGATCAAAATTCATCACATTTGGCTATAGTGTTAGAATTTTCTGAACACATTATATTTTAACATCTTAAATCGCTCCACATTTATCCGTGGGGCGGTTTTTAGTTATCAAGTGAGTTTGGGTGGTGATTCTGTCTAAACAGCAAAAAATGGTCCTTGAATCCAACCATGAATCCAACCAATTTGTTTAATTTAGCCTCGAAATGGCATTAAAACACTCGAATATCACAAAATATCTATAGAAAAGAAAGGCTTAACTTGACGAACCTTTTTTCTCGTGGCACGCTGATCAAAATTGATAAAGATGTGAAGCCCATACAAGAAACGGCAACACCGTATAAAAAGGGAGGGTGTGAATGATCAAATCTGAGTTGATTACTAAAATTGCTGAGGCAAACCCCCACCTGTTTCACAGGGATGTGGAACGTATTGTATCGACTATTTTTAATGAAATTACGAATGCCCTTGCTGAAGGAGATCGCGTTGAACTGCGTGGTTTTGGTGCCTTTTCTGTCAAGACCCGGCCTGCCCGTGTTGGGCGCAATCCACGCACAGGTGATAAAGTTGATGTTGGCGAGAAAAAAGTTCCCTATTTCAAAACGGGTAAAGACCTGCGAGTGCGTATGAATACCTGACGGTTTAATCGCTTGATTTAACAAATTATCTTTTTTATTAGGACAGCTGGGTATGGAAGGCGCTTATGCAAGCTCTTGCCAATTTGATTCGTAGCCTTTTTTGGGGATTAACAGCCCTGATCGTCATCGTTTTTTCTGTGACTAATCGCAAGCCGTTTCTTGTTGATCTTTGGCCGTTTGAAATCAATCTGGCAATCATGCCGTACCATCTATTATTTCTGGGAATATTCATTGGCTTTGTGATTACTGGTAGTGTCATGAGCTGGTTGCGGCTTCAAGAATTTACCCGCCGCCGCAAAGCAGAACGTAGGGCCCACGATCGCACGCAGCAAATGCAGGCCATGGCCGAAGATACCGAAGCGCGCGAACATGCAGCCGCAACAGCTATTGTTGCGTCAGCCACCAAAGACGACCATCTTGATTAATTGATGGTGATTATCTATGGGTTTCTGTCCCTAGTACAGTCAATAAGGATACAGTTATGTTAGCCCGCGAACAGGACCGAATATTTACCGCCTTAGATACGACCGATGTTGAGGTTGCTGTTGCTACGGCGCACCAATTAAAGGGTATTGTTGGTGGATTAAAACTAGGCCTTGAGTTTTTTCTCAGCTGCGGTGTGGATGGATTTAAAAGGGTCTCTGAAACGGGCATGCCTATCTTCCTTGATTTGAAATTTCACGATATTCCGAACACAGTGGCGGGCGCAGTACGTGCTGTGGCCCCTTTAGCGCCCAAAATCATCACGGTGCACACTCAGGGCGGTACGGACATGATGAAGCGGGCTGTAGAAACTGCCCACGAAGAAGCGCACAAATATAGTGTACCAGCCCCTTGGGTGGTTGGGGTCACAGTTCTAACTAGCCTTGATGACGTTGATTTGACGAGCATCGGTGTTGATGTGCCTGTGGGTACACACGTTGCGCGACTTGCCATGCTCGCAGCTGAAAGTGGGCTTGATGGTATGGTTTGCAGCCCACACGAAATTGCTTTAGTGCGTGGTGCGGCGGGTGCCGATTTTAAGCTGGTTGTGCCAGGAATTCGCCCAGCTGGTACTGCTTTTGGGGATCAAAAACGTGTGATGGCACCGCAAGAAGCCGTTACAGCCGGGGCTGATGTGCTGGTTATCGGTCGCCCGATTACTGGGTCCGGTAACCCTGCTGTGGCAGCCAAAGCGATAGCGGATAGCTTAGTGTTATAAATTGGCAATTACCGAATTAGATTAAAAATGCCCAATAAAAAAATGGGGGATTACCTTGGATCCAACCATTTACTAATCAAGGCATAGTAATAGAAAATTAAATATAGGCTGCTACATATCAGAAAATAACCATTATCTGACTTCGGAGTAAAGCTATGGCAGCTCAAGATCAACCACAAGCCAACATGGATACAAAAAAGAGCAGTCTTTTTTCAATTCGAAACTTATTGTTTGCGGTGACAGTGTTTTTGATGTCGGCGGTTATTGTCATGACCTCTTCAGATCTTTCCGAAGCGGGTGATAATAAAGAACGTGCTGAGCGCGCGATGTTGATCAACCAAGTGTCTGATAATTTAGCACAGTATAAAATGTCGCTTGGTCGGGTACGACTTGCAGCCAACACGGCGTTTGGTTATGAAGGTGTGCCTGATAATGCGTTTGCCAAGCAAGTCCATGATAATAAACGTGCGGCGGGTGCTTTGTTCGATGAAGCCCTAACGGGTGTGGCGGACTTACCTGATTTTGAAGGCAAATCAAAAGCGGTTGACGCGTTAAAAGAAGCCCACGATGCTTATCTTGCTATTGCAGATCAAATTGCAGATGATATGAGCCTAATAAAAGAATCCCGCACAACCAAGCGGTCACGGTCTGTTATTTCAAAAATAAATAATACTATTGATGCGGCATCTGGGTTACGCCGCGCCGTAGAATCAAACTTTGATATGGGTGATGCTAGAATAGTGGGCGTAACACGCATGAAATATCAGCTCTGGCAAATGATTGAATATGCTGGCCGCGATAGCTCGTCTGTGGGTGAAAACATCGCCGCATCAACTGTTATTGACCCCTTTAAGTTACAAATTGTTTCGCAATATGGCGGCTGGGTCCGCACAAGCTGGACACAAGTAAACAGCATTGCGTCAAGTCGTTTGTCTAATGATGCGATCCGTTCCCAAATCACAAATGTGGAGGCGCAATTTTTTGAAGACTTTGATCAAAACTTACGGGACGAGATCTATGAAGCAAATGATTATGCCGTTGAGGACGAAGAAGACCCTGATTACCCTCTTTCGGGCCTTGAATGGATGCAACGGGCTGATGCTGCGGCAGGGCCGATTTTGAAAATGAGCAGCGCTGCTGATGCACTGGCGAAATCCCTGAATGAAGACTCTGTCGCTGGCGCAGTTTCGGCTGAACGTATCGCGATTTTTCTGTTGGTTTTGGTGTTCGGTGTTGGTGGTGTTGCTTTTTGGGTGGTCTTTATGCGTACAGTTCGCCCGATTGATGCTTTGTCGAACACGATGATGATCTTATCTGACGGTAATTTAAACGTTGAGGTCCCGCATGCTGATCAAGCCGATGAAGTGGGGGATATGGCTCGCTCCGTGCAAATTTTTAAGGAAAACGCTATTGAGCGCCAACGTTTGGAAGTCGAACAGCGCCAAGCCGAAGAAGACGAGCGTAGCCGCAAAGAACAAGAAACTGAACGCCAACGCACGGAGGAGGAAGCCCGCCGCAGTGAGCGGGAACAAGCGGAAGAACAGCAGCGTTTAGAACGCCGAAAAGCTATGCTTGATATGGCAGACCGGTTTGAAGAATCTGTGATGTCGGTTGTCGAAGGTGTATCAATGTCAGCAAGTGGCATGGAATCCGCCGCACAAGAATTAACCTCAACCGCCGAGGAAACCTCGCAAAAATCTGATGTTGTTGCCAGTGCAGCCAGCCAGGCCAGCGCGAATGCGCAAATGGTGGCCAGCGCCGCAGAAGAACTGTCGTCATCGGTTCGGGAAATTACTGGGCAAACTAACCAATCCAGCGCCTCCGCCCGTGATGCTGTTGGCCGCACGGAACATGCCAGCAAAGATATATCTGAACTGGTCGACGCGGCACAAAAAATCGGTGATGTCGTAAAGTTGATTAATGATATTGCCGAGCAAACTAATTTACTGGCCCTGAATGCGACAATTGAAGCGGCACGGGCAGGGGATGCTGGCAAAGGTTTTGCGGTTGTTGCCAGCGAAGTGAAATCACTGGCAAATCAAACCGCTAACGCAACGCAGGAAATCAGTGAACAAGTCAATGGTATGCAAGCGGCCACCAACCAAGCTGTAAAAGGTATGGATGAAATTAAGGAAATCATTGTTGAAATTGAATCTACGGCCGTTTCTATCGCGTCTGCTGTTGAAGAACAAGATGCCTCAACCCAAGAAATTGCCCGCAATGTATCGGAGGTCTCCACAGGCACCGAAGAAGTCACAGTGAACATCAATGACGTGAACGAAGGGGCAACATCAACGGGTGCCGCTGCAAGCCAAGTCCTGAGCTCTGCCCAAGACCTGACAAATCAGTCCGATGATTTGCGCCGACAAGTCGAAAGCTTTCTTGAAACGATCCGCTCTGAATAAAAGGCCCAGTGCTCTAGCAATCACTTATAGCCAATTGCGGTGAATATTGATCCCCTCATTTG
>JABABO010000133.1 GCA_014238195.1 Kordiimonadaceae bacterium
ATAAATACTTATAGCCAAATAAGGTGATCAATATTCACTTCCTTTGGCTATAACGTGACTAAAATCAATTTTTAACGGCCTCGGATTGCAGTAATGGCACATCTTTTGGATGACTATCATCGACTAATCGCTCGTTTGGTAGGATGACTGTGAACACTGATCCCACTCCTACCTTGCTGCAGACTGTGATATCACCACCGTGCTCTTCGATAAACGCTTTCACCAAACTTAGTCCCAATCCTGTGCCTTCATGACTACGGCTCAGCGGCGTTTCAGAACGAACAAACGGCGCGAATACCATCTGTTGCTCCGCTTCATCAATCCCAATTCCATTGTCCTTGATACTGATTTTCAAAGCTCCATCAGTTTCATCTAACCAAGCACGCATTTCAACATCACCCTTGCCAACAGGCGTAAACTTAACTGCGTTTGATAAAATATTTAAAACTGATTGCTTAATCCGCAAGCGATCACCGATGACCTTTGGCAAATCGTCCGCTATTTCTAGCTTAATGCCCAAACTTTTTTGCGAAGCCTGGCCTAACACAAGTGACCGACTATCCTGAACCAACTTGTTCATATCAACCGTTTCTTCATCCATCTTCATCTGCCCTGCTTCAATTTTTGCAAGATCAAGGACTTCGCCAAGAACATCCGATAAATGTAAAGAACTGGACCGTATATCATGCAAATATTCGCGGTATTTTTCGTGTCCGATAGGCCCAAACATTTGATCAGCCATAATGGAAGAAAAACCAATGATCGCATTCAGTGGTGTCCGTAATTCATGACTGACATTGGCAAGAAACACTGATTTAGCGCGGTTGGCTGCCTCGGCTTGTTCTTTGGTTTCAATCAACTCAAGTGTTGTTTGATGGGTGCGCTCGGCTTCGCGTTCTAATTCCCACGATCGCTTACGCAGCGATTCTTCAGACGCCGATAAAGCCTGATTAGTTGTCCGTAAGTTATCCAGCAAGACTTGCACGGCATCAAATGATAAGTTGATTTGACTTGCTAACATGCCAAGCTCGTCACCTTTATGGTTTTGGGGGACAGGAATGCGCTGTCCTGCGGGATGCTCGGCATTAATAAGCGATATACGATCTACCATTTGTGACAGTGGCTTTGTTAAACCACGATAGAAAGTAAAATATAAAAGCATGACCAACAAAAATATACGCAGTAAGCTGGACAAAAATAGTGTCAAAGCACGTGAAAAAAACGGCTGCAACCCTATTGTTCGGTCAACAATCACTTGAAGTCTTGCATATCCCTCAGGCATAGTGTCAGGCAATGTTAACTGAAAGCTATGGGTCCGCATATCATCAAAAAAATATCGAATGAATTGAACAGTTTGATCTGACAACGCCCGTGTATCACGCTGTGCCCCCGCTAAACGAATATCATCTTGGTATAAAATGACAGCATCAGCAATATATTCATATTCCAACAAACCTGATACGACCTCGTGCGCTAACTCTTCATCTAGATTGAGTACCGCACGTGTTGCAGCTTTATCAGCCACCTGTAACGACTTCATCACTTTTTCATCCAGCAAATCCCCCACTTCCAAATAATCAAGATAGGATTGCCCAATTGACAATATCATGCCAACAGCGAAGGCTATAATGACTGCTGTTTTAGCGAGCTCGAACGAAATTCGATCCGACCACTGTATTTTTGAGCTATCCCCCAAATTTCTTCTCTTACTATCCTGTCTAAGTGCTGCTAATGTCTATCTTTAAGCGTTTATTTTGCAGCTCATTAGTTCGACTTTGGCGATCATGCAAAAACTTACTAAAATCTTTCTTAACACTTTACCTCATTATTACCAGCAGTTTTCACATCAGCCCAACAAAAGGGTTTATCAACTTGCTTGTATATGCGTAAAAATTCTTGTATTTGACGGGAAATTTTCTCGCAGTGAGCCGCTAACCGTTTGGAGCAAGTCCCTAGCGCCGAGCAAACCCAAGGAGTAAACGATGGTTTATACAAATAAATTTAACAAGCAAGGCTCAATAATCATCGCGTTAACGCTTTTTATTTTGGGGTTTTCAGCCCCTACATTAGCGACAATGCCTTCAGGCGCTGAAGCAATGCTTGAAACTGCTTATGCGTCAGGACAGAAAACGACATTTCGCACAGTGTTGGAAACCGCACTGATTACTTGGCCTGATCAGCGGGTATTAATTTTAGAATATGCTGCTTCACTGAGCGGCGACTATGTTCTTGCGAGTGAAAGAGACGAAATTGAAGATCATCAAACAGCGCTAGAAATAAAGGAGCAAGCCGACCGCGCCCGTGGTTTTGCCTATGTTATTGATCCAAAACATTGGAACATGCAAGTATCCCTTGGTGCTGGCAGCATGACAGGTGACAGTGACGATAAATCTATCGCCCTTGGTTTAAGCTTAAACCGTTCATTTAACGATATTTGGGACCACAAACTGAAAACCGATATCGGCTATGCCCGCCGCGCTGGTATCACGACACAGCGCCGTATTCAAACCGACTATGAATTGCTTTACAAAGCTTGGGAGAAGTCTCACATCACCAATTTCACCCGTGTTGAAAGTGATAAGCTTTCTGGCTACGATTTACGTATTATCGAAACTGTGGGGGCTGGTTTTGATATTATTACTAATGATGACTATCTGCTCCGCCTTGAAACGGGTTTGGGTGTGCGCTACACGCAGTTCACCTTGGACGATAACGAAAATGATTTGCTTTTACGGATGGCCTCGTTTTTTGAAATGCAGTTATCGGATGATATAGGTCTTCATAATAACACCGCAGCATTGGTCGCATCTGGCGGTGCGACAAGTTTGGAAAACAAATTTACTGTGTCCGCAAAAATCAACGCACACCTTGCCTCTAGCTTTGGTTTTGAAGTAAAATATGACAGCGATGCACCGATTGATACATCAAAAATTGATACTGTCACACGAGTCTCGTTGGTGTATGATTTTTAAGATTACTTTCTTATCAGCCCCTGATGGGAATGCTACGTTTACTTGATTTTGGCTCTGGGCGTTCTAGGTCGATATGCAGTAAACCATGCTCTAAAAACGCATCGGTGACCTCCATGCCGTCCGCAAGAATAAACTTACGCATAAATTGACGCGCAGCTATACCACGATGTAGATAATTTTTATCATTTTGGTCGTGTGATAATTTGCCACTAATAATCAATTGATTACTGTCAACGGTGATTGCAAGATCGTTGGATTTAAATCCAGCTATTGCTAAGCTGATCCGTATTTGGCGCGCACCTATATGTTCGATATTATAGGGTGGATAACCCTCGTTAGCATGGCTGGCTGTTCGCTCTAATAACTGTTCTAAATCTTCAAACCCCAAGAAAAAAGGGTTCCCAAAAGCTGAAACACGGCTCATATCGCCCCCTCCTATAACGCTTAAATTTTGATGCCCGTTCAATACAGCCGAATGCAGTGAATTTTAATCCCCTAATTTGGCTATAAATATTTATATCGGTTCGACTTATCCCAAGAGACTTTGCGAATAATAAGATCATTATTCATTGGTCTCGCTATATATGCCCATAATATGACAATATTTCAAGGTATCACCCTTTATGCCACTGGGCCAACGTCTATTTAGGTAAGGTGCCTTCGCTGTTTTCTGGTGGGCGTATCCAGCATTTAGTACCCCGATCAAGCAAAGCATTACACAGTTCTTTCGCGCGTTTCAAAGATTTTAAGGGTCCGGCATTTAGCCGATAATAAAACCCCTTTGGTCCTGTGCCGACATCGCCAAAATCAATTTCCGAGCGCCGTGGCGGGACATTTTTTAAAAGCTCGTCATTTTCCCGATATAAAATTTGCATACCACGGATCAAGTTATTTTCAGTGCGATAGGCGGCAATTTGCAATGCCCAACCTGTTTTTTCCAATAAGGGCGGCATGACTGAAAGATCAGCATTTGGTTTTCTTATAGGTTGGACTTTTGATATTTTCTGCGATGTTTCTTGTGGTTTTACATCCAGTTTTGGCTTTGGTGCTATTAACCGCTTGGCTGCTGCCTCCTTGTCCAGGGAATTTTGCACAATCAGGTTGGCTTTTTCATCCATAGACCATGCAGGATCAATCGCACCAATCACAAGGGCCTGCATCCGCTGCGCTATGGGAAGCTGCATTAAACCACGGTAAAAAGTAAGTGTGTCAGCAGTGTTTTCAGGCCCGAAGTCAAGGCGTGCCATATTATAAGCATCTGTATTACGCTCAGCAATGAGATAAGCCAATACAAGATTTTGCCGCTCAGCATGGCTGGCATTTCCTTGCTTAATTAAAGATTCTAAAATAATTATCGCCTGCTTTTCATGCCCTGTTACCGCTAGAATAAGCGCTTTATTTGACAGAACACTCGGTTCAGTGCTTCCTTCAAGACTTTGCAAGGCTTCTTTGCTGCGACCAAGGCTTGCTAGGGCAACAGCGCGACCCGATTTTATCGCTGTATCATTGGGTGCACGCTGCAAAGCTTGATCATATGCTGTCAATGCTTGTTGGACCTGACCTTGGGCTAACCATGTCTTGCCTAGCAATCGCCAAGTCCCTATTGGTGGCTCAAAACGGCCAATAAGCTTGATTAAAATATCAGCAGCTTCATTACTATTACCTAAAGCCAGTAGGCTTTCCGCAAGGGCTAAATGCGCTTTGCCCGTCAAATCCTGATTTGTCATATGACGGTATAGGGGAATGGCCGCACTATGGTTTCCGCTAGTTGCTAGGCGGTCTGCCACAGCTTTGAGGCTATCCGTGTGATACGACCCCGCCACTTTTGCAGCCATATTCACATTAGGGTGACTGGAGTTTATAACACCAGTCCCCGTACTACAGGCCGCCACAAAAAAACACAGTAAAATAAGTGTCAGTTTATATGCAAACTGGGTGACCATTCGGGGCTTAATTCCGCTGATTTCTATCATTTCGAATCAACCCTAACAATCAGCAATGAAGAATAACTTAAAAATTTGGTTTGATTTTATGTCAATATTCATAAATCATTTCATAGTATGAAAGGCAGTATGAACAACACACATAAATATCATGGTGCACTGAGACCACAGATATGGCTTTTAGGCTTACTTTTTGAGTTTTCCATACACCTAATGCTGCCCACTGAAGCAGCTTTTGCACAAGTCATTACAACGGCGCAGCTTGTAACAGAAAGCAGCGAAGATCAAAAGACCACACCTGCAACAAACAACACAGCATCTCTGAGCGCAGAAAAGGCCAAAAATCCTGCCGTGGAAGCCGCCTTGATGAAAATGCGGCAGGGTGATCTGGCTGGCGGCGTTGCTGCACTGCACGAGGTCGGGCAAAAATCCAACGACCCAGAAGCCTTCTTTCATTTAGGGGAGATTTATAGACTAGGTGTAGGACGGGATCAAAACTTGCAAGTCTCTATGATGTACTATCGATTAGCAGCGGGGCTTGGCAATGGGCGATCAGCATTATCGCTGGCAAACTTGCTCTATTTTGAAACGGTCAATGATGAAGCCGCTATCACAGAAGCTGTCCGCTTATGGCAGGATCAAGCCACCCGCGGAATACAGGAAGCTTTGTATATGCTGGGTCTTTTATATTGGAATGGTGAAGTGGGTATCAAACCAGACCCGATCCGTGGTTATGGCTTGATTTGGCGTGCTGGCAATGAAGGATACGGTCCAGCGATTGAAGCTGAACTTGAAATGGCACCACAACTTGATTTTGATGCAAGGTTAGAAGGCCAAAAATATGCCGAAAATTTAAATACTTTAGGGTTTAATCTAGCGCCATTGCCCATAGACTTGATTACACCTAATCAAACATCTGTTTCTAACTTACCTGGATTACAGGAAACTGTAGTAGCCGTTGCTAAAGCACCAAAGCGGCCAAAACCAGAAAATTGGTCAAGGGTTTGGCGCGTTGAAGTTGGTTATGCCATGGACAAAGAAGATGCGACGATATTACTGCGTTATATGAAAACTGACATGGCTGATGCCTTACAAGATGTACATGGTGAAGTTATTGCTGTGCCTACACGCCCTAATAAATATCGTATTGTCTTTGGCCCCTTTGATACGATGCAGGACACAGTCATTCGCTGCGTTCGGTTAAAGAAAAATGGCCAAGACTGTTTTTCAAAGCCACCGTCTGAGATACCACCTTAATTCATCTCAGTTTAGATGGTTTTTGGGGTTAGGGACACTTGGTCTGCACTAGGTTGCTATATCTAGCAGCCACCGTTAAGTTTAAATCTAAATAAAGTACAAAAGGAATTATTATGCCATCCGTAAACGTGAATGGGTTGGATATTGCTTATGAAAACCACGGCAATGAAGATGCACCCACCATTTTAATGATACAGGGCTTAAGCATGCCACTTGTCGGCTGGCCGCCCAGCATGATCAGCGCATTTACGGCCGCTGGATTCCGTGTGATCACTTTTGATAACCGTGATATTGGTAAATCAACTGTCCTTAATCATTTGAAAACACCTTCACCTGTTAGCATCGCGATCCGCAGCTTACTTCGCATGAAAGTGAAATCCCCATATTTATTGACCGATATGGCGCAAGATGCTGTCTGCCTTTTGGATGCGCTGGGGGTGGATAAATCCCATATCATTGGTATTAGTATGGGCGGCATGATAGCACAAACGTTAGCTATACATCATTCAAACAGAGTTTTAAGTTTAACATCGATTATGTCGCACACAGGTAATTCCAAAGTCATTAAGATTGACCGTGCAGTACGTAAGCAAATGATGAAGCGCCCCAAAAATCCAACACATGAGGAGCGCCTCGCTTACACAATAAAAACATGGGAATTAATCGGTAGCCCTGCTTATCCCATGACAGAAGAAGACCGCCGCACTTTTGTTGAAAGTATTATTGAACGAGGCTCTACGGCTATGGGCGTAATGCGGCAAATGCTAGCAATTATGGGATCTCCGAATAGGGTGTCAGCGTTAAAGAAATTAGACGTGCCGACACTAGTGCTGCACGGTGATCAAGACCCCCTCGTGCATTTGGACGGCGGAAAAGATACCGCAGCGTCAATCCCTGGGGCAAAAATTAAAATATATCCAGGCATGGGCCACGACCTCCCTGAAGCACTCCTTGATGATATGTGTGAAGAAATCATTACGCATGCTCAGGCGACTGTTTAACCCTAACAAGGTATTGTTATGACACAATTAAAAGACAAAATTACAGTTATCACTGGCGCTGCTTCGGGTATTGGACGCTCGCTTGCCTATCAGCTTGCTAACGAAAACTGCACTCTTGTTCTTGCAGATATGGACAGTGATGGGCTGGCGGATTTAAAACAAACCTTGATCAAGGATCAACATATTAGTCATGAACGTATCCTGACTAAAACCGTCGATGTTGGGGACGAGGCTTCGGTAAATGATCTAGCCCATGACGTAAAAGAATCCTTTGGTCACATACATATGCTGTTTAACAATGCAGGTGTGACCTTGATAGACCAAGTAGCCCATCAAAAAACACAAGATATGCATTGGCTGATGGACATAAATTTTTGGGGTGTTGTTTATGGCAGCAAAGCCTTTTTGCCCTTGATGCAGGATGTTCAGGAAGCCCATATCATCAACATTTCCAGTTTATTCGGGTTGATGTCGATACCCATGCAAAGCGCCTATTGCGCGAGCAAATTTGCAGTCCGTGGATTCACTGAATCCTTATGTTTTGAGTTATCTGATAGCCATATTAACGTAAGCTGTGTGCACCCTGGTGGCATTCAAACGAATATTGTCAACAATTCCCGCGTGACAGTGGACGGTGCAAAAGCCCATAAAACTGACATGCAAGAACGATTTAAAGACCTAGCAGGGACAAGCGCTGATATGGCCGCGAAAACAATACTCAAAGGAGTGATGCGCAACAAACGCCGTATTCTTATAGGCAATGATGCTAAGTTAGTAGATAAAATTGTTCGCCTATTTGCAAACAGCTACGAGCGTATCTTGCCGAAAAGCCAATTACAAGCAGCTGTACAACACAAAAAATAACAAATGACCCGCTTCATCGCCACGCAGGACTGGATATCGGTAAATTGAGTTGCTATGGTCATGTGTAGAATGAGTTGTTCAGGACTATTCAAAAGGAAAATACCATGCCAGTTTATGATAATTTACCCGATGCAACCCGCTTTTATATCAATGGCGAATGGGTTAACCCTATCGATGGGCGCTTAGGGGATATCATAAATCCAGCCACTGAAAAGCCCCTTTGCAAAATAGCCCTAGGCGGTGAAAGCGATGTTAACCGCGCAGTCATAGCAGCTCACGAAGCTTTTCCGTCCTTTTCTACGACGCCATTAAGCGACAGACTTGATATGCTAAAAGCGATCACTGCGAAATTGATTGAGCGTAACAATGAAATCGCCGATGCCATCGCCAGCGCTATGGGGGCGCCTATGCCGCTAGCCCGTCAAGCCCAAGCCCCAAGCGGCCCTCAACATTTTATGGAAATGATCAATGTTTTACAGAATTTTGAATTTTCCAGCACGCATGGCACCACAAAAATTAGACGGGAACCGATTGGTGTTTGCGCCTTGATCACACCTTGGAATTGGCCCATGAACCAGATCGCCACCAAAATAGCCCCTGCTATCGCCGCAGGCTGTACAATGGTTTTAAAACCATCGGAACTGGCCCCACTAGACGCTGTGATTTTAGCTGAAATTATGCATGAAGTGGGCGTACCTGCTGGTGTGTTTAATTTAGTGCACGGTGACGGCCAAGGGGTGGGGGCACCACTGACCGCTCATAAGCTCGTGGATATGGTTTCTTTTACAGG
>JABABO010000239.1 GCA_014238195.1 Kordiimonadaceae bacterium
ATGGCGGGGATGATCAGCTTGCAGGCGGCAACGACAATGACACCCTCCACGGCGGTGAAGGTCACGATAAACTTTATGGTAATGCAGGGGACGACTCTTTAAATGGCGGGAATACTGGTAATGACACGATTGAAGGCGGCACTGGCCAAGATACACTTCATGGCGGTGTGGCAGGTAGAAACTGGTTATATGGCGGCGCTGACAATGATGTGATTACAGGCGGTGCCAGCATTGATAATATCGACGCTGGGGACGGCGATGACACGATATACGGCAATGGTGGGGATGACATACTCTCGGGCGGCAGCGGTGCCGATACTTTTGTGTTCGCTGCAAATAATGCCAAAGATGTGATCACAGACTTTGATTATAGCGCTGGGGATGTCATCGACTTATCTGGCGCAGGAACAGGCTATAGTAGTATCAACGACATTCGCAGTAATGCCCTCGACGTTGGCACTCAAGGTCTGTGGATTAATCTTGGGGATGGGAATACCCTTTTCTTACGGGGCCATACACTCGCTGATCTCAATAATTTCACTCAAGACAGTTTTGTTTTCTAGCATTGTTTGGTAAATCACACTATCATTAGCATTAAGGCGTTTGTGGAAAATTTGCATAAAAATATATGATAGGTTGAATGATGACGGTAATAGGAAAAATGTTAATCCTTGAGGAAATTCTTGAGGATTCCGCTTCGAACGGCGGGGCGCATAACTCTAATGACACAATAGTCACAAGCTCTCAGATGGCGGAAGTCGTGGACCGTGTTCTTGTAGGGAGCCGAGAAATAGAAGTCCGTTACCAAGAAGCGATACGAGATACAAATAATTTTTCTAATCCGCCAACTGTGACACAAGTGCAGGCGGTAATCGACACTGTAAATTTAGATTTATCGGGCCTTTTTAAAAATCAAGGCTCTTTTAATTCTGATTATATCAAAGCATGGGATGTCAGTCGTGTCACGAATATGAGTGAGATGTTCCAAGAAGCTAGTTCCTTCAATCAAGATATTTCTGACTGGGTTGTCAAAAACGTCACAAATATGGGGAAGATGTTTTCTGGGGCAGATGGCTTCAATCAAGATATTTCTGACTGGGATGTCAGCAGTGTCACGAATATGGGGAAGATGTTTTCTGGGGCAGATGGCTTCAATCAGGATATTGGTAACTGGGATGTCAGCAGTGCCACGAATATGAGTTATATGTTCAATTTTGCCAAATCCTTCAATCAGAATCTCGATAACTGGTCTGTCGCAAATGTAACAGATATGAGTTATATGTTCGACCAAACCCGCGTCTTCAATGGCCTTATAGGCAGCTGGGATGTTGGCCGCGTCACGAATATGAGCAATATGTTCCAAGACACCCGATCATTCAATCAGGATATTGGCAACTGGGATGTCAGTCGTGTCACGAATATGCGTAGCATGTTTCATGACGCCCAGCTATTCAATCAGGATATTAGTCGGTGGGATATTAGTGCACTGCAAAATGCCAAGGACATGTTTCTTAGTTCAAATATGAGCGTGGATAATTATGATCGCTTGCTGGCGGGTTGGGCAACGCTCAACACCGCAGCGGGTGAAACAGCCATCAATACTAACGTTGTTTTTGGGGGCATGAACTATACGGATGCTACGTCCCACAATCATCTAACAACACTCTATGGTTGGGATATTGACGGCGGCTCACCCAGTAACGCGGTCACAGTCGGCACTAATGCGGCTGAAACATTAGACCAATCAGCTTCTGCGACTGATAAAATCATTCATGGCTTAGACGGAAATGATACGCTGATCGGCGGCGCTGGCGGTGATGAACTTGTGGGCGGCGGCGGCGATGATGTTTTAACAGGCGGCGCGGGTGCTGATCATTTTGTTTTCCGATTTTACGGCAGCATGACGGGCGATACGGCTGAGACAGGTCATGACACCATCACTGATTTTGATCCAGCTGAAGGTGATATCATCGAATTTCGTGGACCCATATTTAACCGTTTCAATGATATTTTAACCAGCACGAGCCAAGACGGCGATGACGTGGTGATCGCCCTTGATGGTCATAATAGCGTGCGGCTGGCTGGGACCGACCTTACTGAATTTCGCCCTTCAAATTTTTCCTATAATGTTCCACCGCGCATCGGTGATACCACAGGCAGTGTGGCAGAAGATGGCACACTGGTTACATCTGGGGCGATTGATATTGATGACCC
>JABABO010000022.1 GCA_014238195.1 Kordiimonadaceae bacterium
CTCAGCACTTTCAGCTGACTTGATGGGCGATAGTCTCAGAATTAAATAAGCAAGCCCTACTCCAATAGCAACCATAAGACCGGCGATACTATAAATTTGTTCCATCTTGCACCTCGCAATCGAATAATAAAGTAAGCCCTAGTGTTTTGGGGACTCTTTTAGGGGTTTCACTTTTAATCCAGTGACCTGATTACGTTTACGACTTGTGACTTCAAAACGGAAGCCATGAAATTCAAAGCGCTGCCCAACAATGGGAATTGTCTCAGCTTCATAGATCACAAGACCTGCAAGCGTGGTGGCTTCATCATCGGGTAAATTCCAATGCATCAACCGATTGATATCACGGATTGTCACAGACCCTTCGCTTAACGCGCCCCCTTCTTGTAATAAACGCACACCAGGCACTTCAAAATCATGTTCATCAGCAATATCGCCGACAATTTCTTCCAATATATCTTCCAGCGTAATCAATCCCTGTATAGTGCCATATTCGTCAACCACAAGGGCGAAGTGGGTCTTGCGCTCTAAGAAGGCGTTGAGCTGCTCCCGCAAATTGGTGGTTTCTGGCACAAACCAAGGTTTGACCATAACACGGTGGACATTAAAACGATGCGTTTGGCCGCCGGTGCGTCGGATTGCGCGTAACACATCCTTGGAATGCAACACGCCGATAATATTTTCTGTCGTGCCTTGATAAACGGGTAATCGGGTAAAGGGACTGCGCACGATGGCATTGATCAAATCATCCGCTTTGGCATCCCCATCTAGGGCCTGCATACTTTTGCGGTGCACCATAACATCTTCCACAGTGACATCATCCAGATCAAGGATAGACCCAAGCATTGCTTGGTCTTCACGCACGAGGCCGCCGTCACGGGCTTGAAGCTCGATCGCCCCGCGCAATTCTTGTTGGGCCGTAATAAAGGTTACACCATCTGACATATCAACCCCGCTAAGGCGCAGGGTCATTCTGACGATTTTTTGGATCAACATCACAAGCGGGGCAAAAAGCGCCACAATCAACGATATGAAGCCCCCCATTTTTAGGGCAAGCTTATCTGGGTTCGTGATTGCGTATGTTTTTGGTAGAACTTCAGCAAAAATCAGAACCAGAAAGGTCATCACCACTGTGGCGACAAACACACCGTTTTCGCCGACAAGTTTGATGAATAAGCTGGTTGTCAGCGCACTTGCTAAGATGTTGACCAAATTATTACCCAGCAAGATTGCACCGATCAGGCGTTCTTTATCTTCTATTAAACGGGCGACACGGCTCGCGGCAACGTTGCCATCATTTTCCAGGTGATGCAATCGCGCTTTGGATACGGCGGTTAAAGCAGTTTCAGAGCCCGAAAATATGCCCGATAAAAATAACAGGATGAAAACAACACCCGTTGTGATCCAGAAATTACTGTCCGACCAGATAGCAGCCGTGATTATTGTGTTTAAAATACTGTCCATAAGTGCCAAAATAAGATGCTTTTAGATGGGTTTCAAGAAAATGCTGATGTGAAAGCACAATTCAGCTTTAATCATCAGCATGGATTGATTGCTCAAGGGTTTCAATAATGATTTTTGGGTTCACATCATTTCGCGTGCAAACAGCCCCTAATGGTCCCAGAATAAACACCATTTTACCATCCGAAACTTTTTTGTCCTGTGCCATATGACTAAATAATTTTTCTGCAGATAAATTTAGATTATGTCTACTAGATAAGGAATGTGCGTTTGTCATCATACCAACATCTTTTAAATGTTGGCGCAAGCGTTTTGCGTCTGTATCCTTGGTCATCCCTAGTTTTGCACTAATGCTTAGCGCCATAACCATACCAATCGCCACCCCTTCGCCGTGCAACAGGCGGCCATCATAGCCAAACTCAGCTTCTAGCGCGTGACCAAATGTATGACCAAAATTAAGCAAGGCGCGTTTGCCGTGTTCCAATTCATCTTCGCTAACAATGCGGGCTTTGGCACGGCAACTGGTTTCGATCACATATTTTTGGGCTTGGCGGTTACCGTTGATGACGCGGATACCGTTTGTCTCCAGCCAGACAAAAAATTCTTTGTTATCTATGGCACCATATTTGACAACCTCAGCGTAACCTGCTTGCAGCTCCCGTTTTGGTAAAGTGTCTAAAACACTCAGGTCAATAATCACAGCTAAAGGCTGGTAAAAAGCCCCAATCAGATTTTTACCATGTTTGCTATTTATACCAGTCTTACCGCCAACAGAACTATCCACCTGCGCCAATAAGCTGGTGGGTATCTGAATAAAATTTATACCACGGCGCAAGGTGGCTGCGGCAAAGCCCGTCAGATCACCAATCACACCACCCCCCAGGGCAATCAGCGTGTCTTTACGCTCCGTGCCCAGTAAAATCAGTTGGTCCATCAGGGATTCATAGTGGGTGATGGATTTGCTCGCTTCGCCAGCTGGCAGCGTAATACTATCAACCGTGACACCACTGGCCTTTAGAACCCTTGTGACAGTGGGCAAGTAAATAGGCCCAACATTTTCATCTGTAATAATCACCACCCGCGGACGGGGTAAAATAGGCAAAAGATGATCACCAAGGGCTTCAAGCAGGCCTTCCCCTATTTTAATGTCATACGTGCGGTCACCTAGGTCAACGGTGACAGTGCTGTGGGGAATGTGATTTTGTTGCTTCATAAAAGTGCCTGTTAGGTCCGCAATTGCCTGTAAGGCTTAATCATTCGCTGCTTTGGATTGACGGTGATAGACTTCCAAGGCTGTGATAACATCCTCTACCACACGGTCGTGGGGGCCAGCGCATGATTTTATCCGTAATTTCGCTTCGCTATAATATGGGGAACGCTCCCGCAGCAAGTGGCCTAAAATTTCATGCGGGTCGCCTTGCAGTAAAAGGGGTCGTGTTTCGCGCCGCGCCGTCCGTTCTACAAGGACATCCAAATCCGCATCAAGCCATATAGACAGGCCTTTTTCATGGATAAGGTCACGGGTCTTGCGGTTAATGAAAGCACCGCCGCCTGTGGCTATAACTTTTGGGGAGCCATCTAGCAGGCGAGCAATCACGCGGCGTTCAACTGCGCGAAATTCCTCTTCGCCAAAACTTTCAAAAATCTCAGAAACGCTCATATCAGCAGCCACTTCAATTTCATGATCGCTGTCCATAAAGTCCAAGCCTAAGGCTTTTGCTAGCCGGCGGCCAACGGTAGTTTTACCTGCCCCCATTAGACCAATTAACACCAATGTACGGTCAACACCAATCGAAGCTGGGTCAATAATCGTTTCAGGTTTTGATGTTTTACTAGTAGCCATATATGTGCTTTTAGTGCGCACGGCCCCTATAACCAAGCCTTTTATGTTTTTTCTGTTAATTTTATAGTGTTTCGGCTGAAAGTTTAGCGACCATATTTTTGCCTGAATGGCTTCTCATAGTGCTCTTTTCGTGTCTATAACTGTACCGATATATAAAGTACATTTGTATCAGAACTGTTATGGTTATGTTACTGGACTTAAAAGAACACTGCTTTTATACTCAGGGATACATATGTTTAGACAGAATACTACAACAGTATAGCAAACACGTTTCATTGCGGTGCTAATAACTAAAAAGATAAGGCTATTGATTATGTCAAAATCAACAAAAATTATTATCTACATTGGGCTTATTGCTGTCTTAGGTGGTGGCTTATTTTTAATGACATGGGATATTCCAGCCCCTAGCGAGCCCGTTGAAAAGACCTTAAACAACGACCGTTTCCCGTCTTGAATGAACTTTGCGGCTGGTTTGGCGCGGGTTTGGCTATGATAAATACTTTATAAAGGCGTTATAGAATGGCTCCTCATAAACAGATTAAATTGCTAGCAATGGCCAGTGTCCTGTTACTGGCCTCATTACCATTGTCGCAAAACACAGTCGCTGCACAGGCTGAAAGTGATCGGGATCAAGCTGAGCAGCAGGAGCCGCCCAAGGATATCACCAAACAGACAAACCAACAGCGGCGGGAACGATATTATCTCGGTAACCGTCCCAAACTTAAACGCCAAGTTGGGCCAGCGCTTGGTGCACCAAAAACGATTATACCCTCGCCCTTTGTTCCTAAAGGCTCCCTTAAGCTGACAGTGCCAATAGATGCCGATGCGGGTGAACAAGCAGCAGGTCAATCAGGTACCGTTCAAGGCCCTATAAGTGATGAGAACACGGGGGCTTTGTTAGGCCCCATAGAAACTGGGTTAGGCCCAATAGAAACGGGTGAATTATCTGCGCTTGATCCATCTGGTGTTTCTGGATTGCCCGATGGGGTTGTTGGCTTTCCATCGGATTTTTGGCAAGGCTACACACGGTATGATGTGATCTGGTCTTTGGTACAAGCTTCAGGCCCACGGGCTTCGATTGTGCAACAAGCGATCCTTAAACGTTTAGCGGCATCCCCAATGATTTTAGACCTGCCCCAAAACACCCCAGATAAGGAAAACCCAGATAAGGAAAACCCAGATAAGGAAAACCCAGATAAGGAAAACCCAGAACAAGAAAATCCAGATAAGGAAAACCCAGAACAAGAAAATCCAGAACGGGAAAACCAAGACATTGATGCGATGATGCGTGCACGCCTTGCCGTTCTAAATGCAAGTGGCGACACCAAAGCTTACCAACAGTTTGTCAGTCACATGCCCGCTGAACATAATTGGCGGGCGTTGTCTAGGGAAATTACCGATGCGTTTTTGCTAGGGGGTCAGCTCGCAGAAGCTTGCGCAACAGCCGCTGATATGCGGCGCAGTGATACAAGTGCTTACTGGCTTAGGCTTTCTGCTTTTTGTGCCGCAACAACGGGCAACAGGGGCGCTGTTGACTTTGAATTGGAAATTTTGGAAGAACTGACTGCCATAGAACCCTCCTTTTATCAGTTGATTGATCAGATTATTTTTGAAGCGGGGCAAGATGCTGATAGCACACGTGTGGAAGGCACGGCGCTGGAAACCCCTTTGAAGCTGGACCTGTTAACAATCGTTATGGCGCGGCTGGCCCGGGTTACTGTGCCGCAGGTTGATGCGCAAGGCGCGTCCCCACTTGCAGTTGCTGCGGCGCTTGAGCTGAACGGGCTTGACCAAAATGCAGGGATCATACTTTTGCATCAAGCGGTGAACGGCGGCGCCCTTACCCCCAGTGCGCTGGCAGCCTTTGTGCGCACCTATCCCATATCCGACAAAGCCCGTATTGAAGCACGGTCTGACTTTGAAGCTAACCCTGAAGCTAACTTTACAGCGAACAAAGGGCTAGGCGATACTGACCCTGCCACAAACACCTATACCAATGATGCACCTCTAGGGGTTGCTGGCAGTGAAATCACTGTTGATATTCCACCTAATGTTGCGGCTTTTGCCCATCAGTTGGCCCAAATCCGTATTGCAGTAGACGCTACCGATCTGGTTGAAAAACAGGACCTGTTTGAACGCGCCTATGCAGTGTCCCATAAAACAGTGCTCGCCCCTGCCCTAGCGGCGGTTTTGGACGGTGTACCAGCATCAGGGGGGAATAGTGCCTTTGCGGACCCAGCAATCAGATCGGCGATGCTAGCCCTTGATCGCCCGCAAGGACACGGATGGTGGGTTTTGCTGCGCAGCTATAATCAACCCCCAGGCGGTGTGACTTTTAAACTATCACACTCCTTCATGCAAACTTGGCCCCTTGCCCATATTGTTGGGGCTAAAAACGCCCCTGATTTAAGCCATGAAAACTTAAATAAATGGTGGCAAGCGGTGGCAGAAGACGACAATGCTTATGAAAAAGCTGCCACTTTATTTATATTGCTTGATGCGCTTGGCCGCACGGTGCCTGACACGGCTTGGAATTTGCTAAAAGGCGGGCCTGCCGCATACACAGGATATGCGCCTGAGCCATCCCCTGCCCTATGGCGGGCCATGATAAAGGCCGCAGAAAAGGGGGACCGTGCTGGGACATTACTTGCAGGTTTACGTTTACTGCGGACTAAGGATGGTGCGCGGCCTTCGATTTCGCTGACAAGCAGCGTGGTAGGGCATTTTACAGCAAGCGGATTAACCCATGAGGCGCATCTATTGGCGGTTGAGGCCCTTTTAAGCCGTGGCTTCTAGCGTGCCTGACACGGGACATGATCAGCATTATATCGATGCTTTTCTGGAAATGCTCGCCGCGGAAAAAGGCCACGCGCGCAACAGCTTAAAGGCTTATTTAACCGACCTGAGTGATTTTTCTGAATTTTTGGGCGGGTCTATATCCACAGTGCATACTGATGATATTCGTGCATATCTTGCTGATTTGCATCAGCGCGGCCTTAGCCCCAGTACAACAGCACGGCGACTGTCCGCGATACGGCAATATTATTTATTTTTATACCGTGACGGCGTTCGCCCTGATAACCCCGCCAGTATCATCGAAAGCCCGCGCCAAACGCGACCACTGCCCAAAGCCTTGTCAGAAAAACATGTCGATGACTTGCTGGACTGCGCCCAAGCAATGGCGACGCCCTACGATGGCTATGGGCTGCGTTTACATGCGATTGTAGAAACCCTGTATGCAACAGGGCTGCGGATTAGCGAGCTTGTTTCCCTGCCAAAAAGCGCCATCGGGCCAGACACAACTATGATTATGGTGGTTGGCAAGGGCGGACGCGAACGCATGGTCCCCCTTAGCCAAAAAGCCAAGAAAGCCCTTCGCCAGTATATGACATACAGTCACTATAATAAAAAACTGGCGGCCTCGCCATTCTTGTTTCCATCCCGCGGCAAGACAGGGCATTTAACCCGCCGCCGTGTCGGGCAAATGTTAAAGGACTTAGCAATGAAAGCACACGTACCCCACACACTGGTCAGCCCGCATACGTTACGCCATGCCTTTGCAACCCACCTGCTGCATTATGGGGCTGATTTGCGGGCTGTGCAACAAATGCTGGGCCATGCGGATATTTCAACCACCCAGATCTACACCCATGTGCTGGAAGAAAGGATGAAAACCTTGGTTTTGACCAAACACCCCCTCAGTTAGGCACCTTAATCTATTAGGCATCTTATTCTTGTAATCCCTTTAAAAGTGAATTAGGTTAGGGCCAAATTAATACCCTGATAAGCTTTGACGTTTCATTTCGTACAGAAAACACCTTTAGATTATATGAGTTTAGCACCATGACAATAACATTTCATAATAAACCCGACACATCCGTTGAAGAAAACCACACAGGCGTTGTCCTGAATATCGAGGCGAGCTTAAACGGCGGCGCCTTTGATACTGGTGTGACATACAGTATCACAGGTGGGGCAGATTTATCAGCTTTCGACATTGATACGGACACGGGGGTGCTGACCTTTAACACTGATATTTTCACGAACGGTGTTTTGGATTACGAATCTAATAATGATGCAGACACTAACACAGTTTATGAACTGACCATTCAGGCCACCGACGGCATTAGTGATACCGAGACCTTAGCCCTAACCTTCACAGTGACCGATGACCCGTTTGAGGTCGAACCCCTGACGGGTTTTGCTGCGGTTTTTGCAGTCGCTGACATTAATGGCAGCAATGGCTTTGTTCTGGATGGTATAAACATTCGACCAGAAGGGGGGAAGGCTGTTGCGAATGCGGGTGATATTAACCATGATGGCATCGATGATCTGATCGTTAGTCATAGTGAATTTGATGCTGGTGGCCGCGATGCGGCAGGCAGAAGCTATGTGGTGTTTGGCAGCAGCACTGGTTTTGCCAGCGCGGTCACTTTGAACAGCTTGGCTGGCGGGGACGGTAGCGATGGCTTTGTCTTGAACGGTATTGATCAAAGCGATTGGAGTGGTTTTTCTGTCGCGGGCGCGGGGGATGTCAACGGTGACGGTGTGGATGACCTGATCATTGGGGCTAAGCAAGCTGACCAGAACGCTAATGACCGTAAAGGTGAAAGCTATGTGGTGTTTGGTAACTCTACTGGCTTTGCGGCAGTGTTAGAACTGTCAAGCCTTGATGGCAGCGATGGTTTTAAACTGCAGGGGGTTGATGTAGAAGACTTTAGCGGCTGGTCAGTTTCAGGCGCGGGTGATATCAACGGCGATGGCTGCGACGACATACTCATTGGGGCACCAAATGATAACAATGATGTACGCCCTGGTCAAAGCTATGTGGTGTTTGGCAAAAATACTGGCTTTGACAGTGTCATCGAACTGTCCAGCCTTGATGGTAATGATGGTTTTACACTGAATGGTAGATATGACTATGATATAAGCGGTTTTTCCGTTGCTGGTGCAGGCGATGTTAATGGCGATGGTTATGATGATATTCTCATTGGCGCTCTGTATGGAGATAGTCATTTGGCTGGTGAAACTTATGTGGTGTTTGGCGCCAGTGGCGGGTTTGATAGCACGATCGAGATTTCCAGTCTAGATGGCAATGATGGTTTCGCGTTGATCGGATTTCGTTCAACTAGTGATTCAGGTTTCTCTGTCGCTGGCGTTGGGGATGTCAACGGCGATGGCTACGGTGATATTATCATTGGTTCCCCATGGGCAATAAGTTCTGCAGGCGAAAGCTATGTGGTATTTGGCGACGAGGGCGGCTTCGCGTCAAGCATTAGTCTATCCAGCCTTGACGGCAGTGATGGCTTTGCCCTTCAGGGTATTAGTGCAAACAATAAAAGTGGCTGGTCTGTCGCGGGCGCTGACGATCTTAACGGCGATGGCTATGACGATCTGATCATTGGAACTTACGCTGCTGGTGAAAGCTATGTCCTGTTTGGGGCCAGTGGTGGCTTTACTGCGACGATATCGCTTTCCAGCCTTGACGGCAGCAATGGCTTTACTGTCAGTGGGACTAGTGGACGGGCAGTGTCCAGCGCTGGCGATGTCAACCTAGACGGCTATGATGATCTGATTATCGGATCAGGGACGACAGCGTATGTGTTGTTTGGCGGTAAGATGCTCCTGCCAACAGTTTTTAATAACACCAGCACCGTATCCATTGAGGAAAACCACACAGGCACGGTGATGAATATTCAGGCCAAGCTGGGTAACAGCGCTGCGGACCAAGATATCACCTACAGCACCCTTGATGGGACAGATGCGGGTGATTTCACCTTTGACACCACGACGGGGGAGCTGAGCTTTAGTGGCACACCAGACTTTGAAAACCCTGCGGATGCTGACAATAACAATGATTACGAAGTCACAATTACCGCAACATCAGCCTTTTCTAACCTCAGCACCATACACGCCTTAACCATTACAGTGACTGATGTGGTTGGGGAAATTGAAACCATTGGTTATACCTCGGCTTACGAACTTTCCAGCCTTGATGGTGTGAACGGCTTCACACTGAATGGTATTAATGATGCTGACAAAAGTGGTAATTCCGTTTCCAACGCCGGTGATGTCAACGGCGATGGTATTGATGATATTATTATAGGGGCATCTAGTGCAGATCCAAATGGCACTTATTCGGGTGAAAGCTATGTGGTGTTTGGTAAAGACGGGGGTTTTGCAGCAGCCTTTGAACTGTCCAATCTTGATGGCAGCAATGGTTTTAAACTGAATGGTGGCGAGGAGGAAGACTGGAGCGGCGATGCTGTCTCGGGTGCTGGGGACGTGAACGGTGATGGCATTGATGATATTATCATTGGCGCACCAGAAATAAACTATGGTGGCAGTAGTAATACTGGGAAAAGCTATGTGGTGTTTGGCAGCACGACTGGCTTTAACAGTGTCCTAGAACTATCCAGCCTTGATGGCAGCGATGGTTTTAAGCTGAATGGTATTGATGATGGTGACGGAAGTGGTGCGTCTGTCTCCAGTGCGGGGGATATCAACGGCGATGGCTACGACGACATAATCATTGGGGCGCCGAATGCTAATGGGATGGGGCCTCCTCCTCCAGGTGAAAGTTACGTGGTATTCGGCGCGAGCAGTTTAGATGCCTCGTCAGTCATAGAACTGTCAAGCCTTGATGGCA
>JABABO010000356.1 GCA_014238195.1 Kordiimonadaceae bacterium
AGCGACCCTTGGCTAATGGCAAGTGTTAAACTGTCCATCACTCGTACAAACGGGATAATACCGCTGGTTTTTCCAACACCGCCAACAGTTTCACCGATTGAACGCAAGTTACCCCAATAACTACCAATGCCGCCGCCGCGCGATGCAAGCCATACGTTTTCTGTCCACAGATCGACAATCGAGCTTAGCTTATCTTGTGCTTCATTTAAGAAACAACTAATCGGCAAACCACGGTTAGTCCCACCATTCGACAGAACAGGTGTAGCAGGCATAAACCATAGCTTTGAAATATAATCATATAAGCGCTGTGCATGGTTTTTGTTATCACCATAATAGCTTGCTACACGGGCAAACAAATCCTGATAACTTTCCCCAGGCATCAAATAACGGTCGGATAGTGTGGCTTTACCAAAATCAGTCAACAGATCATCACGACTGCGATCTATTTCAACGGCATGGCCGTTTTCAAATTGGGTAACCTCAAACATTGTGTCTTTAACTCCCTCTTCTGTCGTCCCTTATGAACCTGTTCTCTCAAAAATTAAGATTATATAATGGTTCTGTTATTTGATGGCGGCCTTTGCAGCTCTATCCAATTTTTGTTTTTACGCTTTTATATCTTTACAATTGCTTACTTTTTTATGCGGCATGCATAAGGGCTATAAAATAAAATCACGCGATTCAAACTAAGCTTTCCAGATAATCATAACTTTCTAGCCTTAGCGTTTTTTACGGCCTTCTTTCTGGAATCCCACGATTCAGACTCTTTCCACGCTTCGGATACACTATCATTATACCCAAAAAAGAACAAAAGTCGAACAAACAAACTTTTTACATATGTTTTTCTGTGTTTTAGCCGCTAGAGCATTGATCCTGTATAGGAATTTTAATGCTTGGCCGCCGATTCATTGCAGCAACCCCTGCCACACAAAGAAGGATACGCTTATGAAAGACTCGCGTCAATAGGAATGACCATATATATTGTAAAAAAATATCTTGCATTACCATATATAGTGTATTTCTGCGGTTTTGCATTATAGGAAGGATGCACTGATTCTATATAAAAACACCGCACTTTAAGGAATGTAATATGTAATAGTTGAATATTTTTCTAAGAAAATGCGAGTACACACTCCGTAAATTTTCCAAAGCAATACAGCATATTGAATATTTTTCAGGGTTTTCAACGATTCGATAACAGGAGCACTATTTTTGTGTAGTCACTAACCCGTATTATTTTAAAAATATTCTGAGAAAAGCAATTATTTAACACTATAAATAACCCAATCATACTATCAACTGATGCCTTTACCGCCAATATTTAAGAATTTTTCACGGCGCAATTCTTTCAAACGAGCACCATCAATACCCGCCATTTCGCGTAAGCTTGCCTCAATACCATCACCCAACATATTCATGGCGCGTTCAGGGTCGCGGTGAGCCCCGCCCAGAGGCTCCTCAATCACGCTATCAATCACCCCAAGTTTTAGTAAATCGTGAGCAGTAATTTTTAAGGCGTTTGCAGCATCATGAGCTTTTTCATTGGTGCGCCATAATATGGATGCACAGCCTTCTGGGCTAATCACGCTATAAATCGCGTGTTCCATCATCAAAACACGATTTGCAGCTGCAATAGCAACAGCACCACCAGAGCCACCCTCGCCGACAATCGTAGAAATAACGGGAACTTGCAGCGATAAACATTTATCGGTAGACCGTGCAATAGCTTCAGCTTGGCCCCGTTCCTCAGCGCCGACACCAGGATAAGCACCACTTGTATCAACCAGTGTTAAAACGGGCAGACCAAAGCGTTCCGCCATATCCATCAAACGGATTGCTTTGCGGTAACCTTCTGGACGAGCCATACCAAAATTATGTTTAAGACGGCTTTCAGTGTCAGAACCCTTTTCATGCCCCAACACAACACAAGCTTCACCACGAAAGCGCGCAAGTCCGCCAATTAAAGCTTCGTCCTGACCAAAGGCACGGTCACCAGCCAATGGTGTAAATTCGTCAAACAAATGCGTCACAAGGTCAGACATATGTGGACGTTCAGGGTGTCTTGCCACTTGCATTTTCTGATGTGGCTTTAACCCTTTGTAAGTTTCGCGCAACAGTTTGCCTAATTTACCTTCCAGTTGGCCAACTTCATGGGTAATATCCACATCGCCGCCAGTGCCTGAGAAACTACGCAGCTCGCGGATTTTACCTTCCAATTCTGCAATAGGTTTTTCAAATTCCAAAAAAGTCATCATCGTTGTCTGTCCCTTGATTTGACCGTGGGTGGACCGTGCGCCCTGTTTTTCGATATTTTTTGCCATCAAACACACTCCTGCACATCAGTAAAGCATATCTTTTACTTTTGCGCAAAATGTTCACGGTCAAATCATTTAAACTTTATAGGCTAGACTGCGTAATGCATGAATTTTACCAATCAATTAAGCAAGACCTTTTTCCATTGCAGCCCCTAGGCGGCGGGCAAAAGCAGTGGCATCCTCAAGCGGCTCCCCTTCCAAGATACGGGCTTGATCAAGAATAAGCATCACACTATCGCTCAGGTTATCCAAAGCGCCTTTTTCAGTGGCTTTTTCACTGAGCCGCTTGATCACAGGGTGGGATGGATTAATTTCTAACACTTTTGCAGCAATCGCATCAAGCTGGTTATGGGCCTTTAATATACGCTCCAAGTGCATGTCCATAGCGTTATCATCGGCAACCAAACAGGCTGCGGTTTCGGTCAGGCGATCAGTGGTGCGCACATCACCGACACGGTCCCCTAACACGTCTTTCATCAATGTGGTGAGTGTTGTGATTTCACTGTCGGTAGGGTTATTGGCTTTATCATCAGTTTTTTCATCACCTGCAATGTCACCAAGGTCCGTTGCGCCGCGCGTGATCGATTTCAGTGGCTTGCCTTCAAAGTCAGGGACCATTTGCAGCCAAAAATCATCAACGGGATCAGAAAACAACAGGACCTCAACGCCTTTGGCACGGAAACCTTCAAGCTGCGGACTACGGGCGACCGAGGCTTCATCACTACCTGTGACATAATATACCGTGCTTTGTTTATCTTTCATGCGACTGACATAATCTTTCAGCGTAGTCCAGCCATCACCGTTTGTACTGCGGAAACGCGCTAGCTCAAGCAGTTTGTCCCGCAGACCGTGCGCTTCATAAATACCTTCTTTGATCACAGGACCAAATGCAGTCCAGATTTTCTCAAATGTCTCGCTGTCTTTTTCAGACATTTTAGTCAGCTCAGTGACAATTTTTTTCGAGATCGCAGACGACATCTTTGAAAGCACAGGATTATTTTGTAACATCTCACGGCTGATATTTAACGGCAAATCTTGGCTATCAACAACACCACGTAAAAAGCGTAACCAGCCTGGGAGCATTTCGTCACTATCATCGGTGATGAAGATGCGCTTGACATAAAGCTTAACACGGTTTTTACGCGACGGATCGAACAAATCGGCAGGACGTTCGCTTGGTATATACAATAGTACTGTATATTCCTGCATTCCTTCGACTTTATAATGCAGCTTAAAAGCTGGCTCATCAAAGGCGCGGCTAACATGGCGGTAAAATTCGGTATATTGCTCGTCTGTGATGTCTGATTTTGGTCGCGCCCAAAGCGCAGAACCCGCATTCACCGTTGTTGGGGTATCATCACCTACGCCTGCCTCATCAGTAGCACTATCCGCTTTCTCGTCAATGTCCGTTTTCTGGTCATCGGCCTTATCAGCGGCCTTAGCTTTAATTGCTAATGTGATCGGTACAGCAATATGATCGCTATAGGTTTTAATAATATCTTCCAGCTTATAACGGGCCAAATAAGCATCCGCGTCTTCTTTCATATGCAAGACAATTTCAGTACCGACAGTGTCCTTTGCGCCTTCTTTAATGCTGTATTTGCCTTCCCCAGCACTCGCCCATATAAAGGCAGTGTCGTCACCAGCACGTTTCGTTGTCACAGTGACATGATCTGCCACCATAAACACACTGTAAAAACCAACACCAAACTGGCCAATTAGCTCAACATCTTTTTTGCTATCACCTGTTAGTTTATCCATGAAATTAGCTGTGCCTGAACGGGCGATTGTCCCCAAATTGGCGACCAATTCCTCACGGTTCATGCCAATGCCATTATCGCTGAGCGTGATTGTCCGCGCCTCTTCGTTGACGACAATATCAATACTAAAATCACTGGTGGCTAAGCTCGCGTTTGTAAGCGCTTCATACCGTAATTTATCGCATGCGTCTGATGCGTTTGAGATCAATTCACGCAGGAAAATATCGCGATCAGAATATACTGAATGCACCATCATATGCAAAAGCCGTGAGACTTCAGCCTCGAACCCTAACTCTTCTGCTGCTTCTGTTTTTACATTAGTTGCGTTAGTCATTATATTTTACTCATTTCTTGGGTTATTTACCTGATCCCAACGCCTGCTTTGACCCTGATCAACGACGCGGGAGAGTGATTAATTGATGAAATAAGTGTTAGAATATCAAGTTCAAGGGGTGAAGCAATAAATCTGCGATAATTTCCACCCGAATAATTCATCACATTGCTTGTAGAAGACTGTTGTTAAGCAGCCTTATTCTCACCAAAGGCTATTGTGTTGATATATCACTAAGCTTTATACTCAGTGCCTCCGCACTATCAGGGCCGAGTTTATAAATCCAGCCAACAGTGTGCGTAGGCGCCTTGTCACCATTGGTTTTTGCCCATACAGACCCCTCAAGTTCATACAGATCAAGGCTTATTATCATACTGTCAAATGTTTCAATATAAACGCTGCCTATTGGTTCAGAAATCGGGTTTGTCATTTGTCGAACATCGACAGCGTTTAATTGACTGGCCGACCAAATAATAGGA
>JABABO010000393.1 GCA_014238195.1 Kordiimonadaceae bacterium
GGACCGAACGAGCATAGGCTGCCCCCATAATAGCGAACTGAACCAAGTTGCCACTATCGCATTCGACATTGGCCCCCAAATCAAGCATAACGCTTTCACCGCGAATTGTCGGTAACGGTGAAATCAGTGCAGGTCGGTCTATCCCTGACATGGTGCGCAGCAAAAATATGGAGAGCGCCATCAAAGCCCCTGTATTACCCGCAGATATAGCGACATCTGCCGACCCATCCCTGACCGCTTGTATCGCCAGCCCCATGCTACTTTCGCGGCCCCTGCGCAGGGCCTGTGACGGTTTATCTTCTGATTTCACCACTGTGTCTGTGTGATGTATCTCGCAGCAGTTTGCTAGGTCTGGAAATGGCTCCATATGCAGGCGAAGCTTACGCTTGGGGCCAAAGACTAAAAAATACGCATCAGGAAACATGACACGCGCCTTCGCTATGCCATCAATCACCATTGTTGGTGCATGATCGCCGCCCATTGCGTCGATTGCTATCGTTACTTTTTTAACCACAAGACTTCCTGTTATGGCGCTATATCAATATTATCAATAGGTTATATCAATATGCTTTCAGTATATCAGACACCCGAATCGGGCTTTATTTATTAAGTATCATTGAAACATAAAGCTTTTCACGCCGACTTCAAGATTTGTCGCGTAATTTTTCAAGTTTTGCGAAAGGATTTGGCTTTTCAGTCTCTGGTGCACCCAGTGATATATGATGATTATCACCTAAATCAACCTGGGCACCAGCGCTACGCGGAAAGGGTTCCATTGCCATAGAGATTGTTTGCACCACCACTTCACCAATTAAAATCGTCTCATCCTCTAGCGCATCATATTCTGGGAAGTTAGGATCAAGATAGGCCTCATCTTGATCTAATTGATCGGCTTTAGCGCTGTTAAACAGTATAACATTCATATCCGTGTGAATATTTTCCTTGATGTGATCTAAGCTTGCGACACATACGACTGTTAATTCCGCCATGACTGTGCCCGTTATCCGAATGCCTTTGTCTGGATTGTGACCTATCACACACACATCAGCACGTGCAGACACCACAGCAGGAATGTCAAAACGTTTCGCGACCTCTGCGCGTTCAGCCGCCGTAAAACTTAATTGATAGCGCTTTTCTTTATCACCCAATTCATTAAGTGTGACAGATAAGTTGATATTTGATAGGTCGTTGTTCATGTGTTTCCTCCTGCCGTTATCAACTGAGCAGCATCTGGTAGCTTCAATTTACCCGAAAGAAGGTCATCGTGGTCAATCGTTTGCAAGTAGCGCATTAGGTTCGTTAAATAAACAGCAAGGACGGAAGCACTTTCGTTTTGCTTCCCACGGTATATATTTCGGCAAATCGCAGCCTCTAATTCCCCAACATTATCAAAACTCTCACGATAGGCTCGTTGTCGCCCAAACCATGCTTTGCCAATGTCCTTCATTTTTTTACCAACTGACATATCCCCTACCCCCATTTCACGCAGGTTATAATCTAAATCAGTAATCATGACTTCTTGTACAACACGAGCCATATTTTTTGCAGGCTTGCCCATTTGCTCTAGTCGGTAAACAAGGGCAAACATATGCAGTAAAATCATATCAAAACGACCATCAATCGAATCATCCACACTATATTTCGTATAGAAAACTGGACTGCGAGCCTGTGTCACAAGCGCTGTATAAAGCATATGTGAGTTACGCTTGTTCTTTCGTGACTTTAGCCAAGCTTTGATCATTAATAACTTTCAAATTCTATATTTGCCTTATTGTTGGCCTTATTTTGGGTAAAATCACCGTAATAAGCAAACAATTACGTCGCCTTTAGCATGGGTACTTGCTTATGACAATGCAGGTCGTTATGAAAGTGACGGATAAACATTTGATGATAGGCATTTTGCTTTTGATGAAAGCACGAAAAATTTATGAACCATACACATAACATTGTACATGGCCTATCACGGTCAAGTAAATCGCAGTCAAACAAAAATAAGTTAGCCAAAGCGTCTTGTGTGCTTGGATTTACTTTTATGATAGCGGCTTGCGGTAATACACAAATGAACCGTGGTTATGTTTTTGATAAAGAACTTGCAGATGCTATTTCCCCTGGCATTGATAATCGGGCTTCAGTTCAATCGACACTTGGCAGCCCAACGGTTGCAGGAACATTCAGTGACGATATTTGGTATTATATAGCGACCCGTGTACGTGTCCGACCTGTGTTTTGGCCTGATGCCAAATCACACAGAGTCCTCGCAGTAAAGTTTAGCGATGCTGGGGTTGTTGAAGCTGTTGATAACTACACATTAGCTGACATGCGCCGCGTTAACCCCATCAATGACCAAACACCAACACTTGGCCGTGACCTAAACTTTTTTGAACAAATATTTATGAATGTAGGTCGCTTTTCAGGGTCAGCGCCTGTTGGTTCACAAGGTGGCGGTGGTACTGGTCCGAATGGATAGGGCTTTTCACCCCTTTTAAAGCATAAAAAAGCCCCGACTATGGATTTAGTCAGGGCTTTTTTCATGAATTTTAATTGCTTTTAATGGGCAAGCACCGATTAATGGGCAAGCACAGCTAGCAATAATAAAGCCACAATATTTGTGATCTTAATCATAGGGTTAACGGCAGGACCTGCTGTGTCTTTATAAGGATCACCAACAGTATCACCCGTTACTGCAGCTTTATGGGCTTCGCTACCCTTACCGCCATGATTGCCATCTTCAATATATTTTTTGGCATTATCCCAAGCACCGCCACC
>JABABO010000171.1 GCA_014238195.1 Kordiimonadaceae bacterium
CCCGAGGGATTTATCAGCAGGTACGCACGTGCGTAGCGGCCATGATGCACAGCTTAAAAAATCATCAAGCAGAGCCGCAACAAGCCCCAATGGTTTTGTAGCAGCTCGCAGGTCTCCTAAGCGGTCTGTTATTGTGACATCATCGGGGCGGGGTGAGAGTGAAGATTTACCAAAAACACCACCCAGTTTAGAGACGGATAAATCAATACCACTTCGCAAGGGCTCAATGCGGAAACCACAAGTTCTGGCAATTGGTAGTTCAACGGGTGGTCCGCAAGCGTTGATGAAGTTTTTTGCAGGGTTTAAAAAAGCACCAACGGTTCCTGTCGTTCTGACACAGCATATGCCAGAAAATTTTACGGCAATACTCGCTGAACATATCAAGCAGGCAACGGGCTGGCAGGTGCAAGAAGCCTGCGATGGTACACCCTTAAAAGCGGGTGAAGTGTATGTTGCACCAGGTGGAAAACATATGAAAATCGTTAAGGATGGGCCTGAAAAAAAAGTTGCATTGACAGATGATCCGCCAGAAAATTTTTGTAAACCTGCCGTCGATCCTATGCTGCGTAGTCTAGTAGAAATTTATGGTGAGCGTGTTTTGACAGTTATTTTAACAGGCATGGGTCATGATGGGCTTAAGGGGTCCCGCGAAGTCACAAAAGCTGGTGGGACTGTACTCGCTCAAAATGAAGAAACAAGTGTGGTTTGGGGGATGCCAGGCGCCGTTGCTACGGCTGGTGTCTGTACCGAAGTTCTGCCTGTTGAGGCCCTTGGCGCCGCGACAGAAAAACGATTGCAGGGAGGTATCTGATGCGCTCAGAAGATTTTGAATTCCTTGCGGGATTACTAAAAACGAAATCAGGTTTGATGTTAACACCCGATAAAGTCTATTTGCTGGAAAGTCGGTTAACGCCTTTGGCACGCAAGCAAGGACTGGAAACTTTAGAAGCTTTGGTGCAGAAACTGCGATTAACGCGCGATATTGGTTTAATAAAAGACGTGACCGAAGCAATGACAACGAACGAATCATTCTTCTTTCGTGATAATACGCCTTTTGATTTGTTCAAAAATTATGTTCTTCCTGCCATGGAAAAACAACGGTCTATACAAAAACGTTTGCGCATATGGTGTGCTGCTGCCTCGACTGGGCAAGAGCCTTATTCGCTTGCGATGTTACTGCGGGAAAATGCTGTCCTGTGCCGAAATTGGCGTATAGAAATTGTTGGGACGGATATTTGTACTCAGGTATTAGCAAAAGCGCGGGCAGGGGCTTATAGCCAATTTGAAGTACAGCGCGGTCTGCCCATCCAAATGCTCATAAAATATTTCAAGCAAGAAGGTGATATCTGGAAATTAAACGATGATATCCGCAATATGGTGACGTTTCGCCCGTTTAATCTGCTCAGTCCCTTTATGGGTATGGGGACATTCGACGTAATTTATTGCCGCAATGTTTTGATCTATTTTGATCAACCTACAAAAAAAGATGTACTTGAGCGTATGCATAAAACCATTGCCAAAGATGGGACATTGTTTTTAGGAGCGGCTGAAACCGTTTTAGGTATAACCGACAAGTTTAAGCCTATCCGCGGTCAGCGCGGGATGTATGTCACATCCGATGGCAATGCCCAGGAACTTATGGGGTTATAAGGCGCCGTGACAGTGTTTGAATTTTTTACCTGATCCACATGGGCAAGGTGCGTTGCGCCCGACACCGTCATAGACACTAGCAGTTGCAGCTGGCGCAGATGCATTGCGGCTGCTCATGTCACCGTGGCAATGCTTATATTTGCTACCCGACCCACACGGGCAAGGCGCGTTGCGCGGCACATTCCCCCATGAGGAAGGGTCGTTAGGATCAATCCCCATAGTGTTTGCACCTGTTAGAGGGTCGCGGTGCTCTTCTTTCATCTGTTGGCTTTGTGGTGCAACAATCGATTCGGTATCCATTTGGGGTGCGAGTTCAATATGTGCGAGCAAGGACGTGATATTTTCACGGCTGTGATAGAGCAATTGCTCAAACAGGACGAAAGCTTCGGTTTTATACTCGTTTAAAGGATCGCGCTGACCATAAGCACGCAGGCTAACACCTTGTCGCAAGTGATCCAAGTTTCCTAGGTGTTCTTTCCATTCTTGATCAATCACTTGTAAAAGCAGGCTTTTTTCAACTGTGCGCCATATTTCAGGGCCGTATTTGGTGGCTTTTAAAGCCATGTGTTTATCAAGTGCAGTGTCTAAGCGCTCGGTGATGGTTTTATCATCTACACCTTCTTCTTCGGCCCAATCTTTTATCGGCACCTCAAGGCCAAGCAGACGTTCCGTATCTTCGTGTAAGCCCTTTATATCCCACTGTTCGGGGTATGATTTTGGCGGGATACGTGATGCGACAATATGATCAACAACGTTTGCCCGCATGTCTTTTAGCGTCTCAACAACTTCGTCCGCGTCCATAATTTCACGACGCTGATCATACATCACACGGCGTTGATCATTCATGACATCGTCAAATTTTACTAAGTTCTTGCGGATGTCATAATTGCGGGCTTCGACCTTAGTTTGGGCTTTTTCGATGCTTTTGTTGATCCAAGGGTGGATAATTGCCTCGCCTTCTTCGATCCCTAGGCGCACCAACATGCTATCCATTCGCTCTGAGCCAAAAATACGCATCAAATCGTCTTGTAAAGACAGGAAGAATTTTGTGCGGCCAGGATCCCCTTGACGACCAGCACGGCCACGTAACTGATTATCAATGCGACGACTTTCATGGCGTTCGGTCGCGATAATGTAAAGGCCGCCAGCGTCTAGCACTTTCGCTTTTTCAAGCGCCACTTCAGCTTTGATTTTATCAGTGATCTTTGGAATTTTTCTAATATCTTCAATGCCTGCTGTTTCTTCCGCAATGCGCATTTCAGTATTGCCGCCAAGCTGAATATCTGTACCACGTCCGGCCATGTTCGTGGCAATTGTCACAGCGCCTAATCGGCCAGCTTGGGCAACAATGCTGGCTTCTTGTTCATGAAAACGGGCGTTTAGGACGCGGTGTTTGATTTTCTTCTTCTTTAAATACGCGGACAGAGTTTCCGATTTTTCAATAGAAATTGTTCCGACCAACACAGGCTGGCCCTTCTCAGTTGCTGTGCTAATTTCTTGCAAAATGGCCGTAAATTTTTCGTCACCAGTGCGGTAAAATTCGTCATGCTCGTCAATGCGGGCGATAGTTACATTTGTGGGAATTTCGATCACACCAAGGCCGTAAATATCACCAAATTCTTCCGCTTCGGTGGCTGCTGTGCCTGTCATCCCAGATAATTTCGGATACATGCGGAAATAATTTTGGAATGTAATGCTGGCAAGTGTTTGATTTTCTGATTGGATTTCAACTTTTTCTTTGGCTTCTATCGCTTGGTGCAAACCGCCGCTGTAACGCCGTCCATCCATCATACGACCCGTGTGTTCATCAATGATGATCACTTGCCCATCTTTGACAATGTAATCTGAATCACACTCAAACATAACGCGGGCTTTTAGGGCTTGGTCTATATGGTGGACAATTGCTGTATTTTCATAATCATACAAACTTTCAGTATTCAATAGGCCCGCATCGCGTAACACGTGTTCGATATGCTCGGTCCCATCTTCGGTTAAGGATACATTCTTAGATTTTTCATCCTTCTCATAATGCTGGGAATCAAGTGCTTCGATAAGGGCATCAATACGAACATACAGTTCAGATTTATCCTCGGTGGGGCCAGAAATTATCAGGGGTGTACGGGCTTCGTCAACCAGAATACTGTCAACTTCATCAACAACTGCGAAGGCAAATTCCCGTTGCACCATTTCATCACGGTGGGATTTCATATTATCGCGCAGATAATCAAAACCAAATTCGTTGTTGGTGCCATATGTGATATCACATCCATAGGCACTGCGACGTGTTTGGTCGTCGATACTGGGAACAATAACCCCTGTGGTTAGCCCCAGAAAGTCATAAAGCTTGCCCATCCATGCAGCATCGCGTTCAGCTAGATAATCGTTAACAGTCACAACATGCACACCTTTATTTGGCAATGCATTCAAATAAGTAGCAAGCGTGGCCACAAGCGTTTTACCCTCGCCCGTTTTCATTTCGGCGATACTGCTATCGTTTAGCACCATGCCACCGATTAATTGAACATCATAGTGACGCAGGCCAAGGGTCCGTTTTGAGGCTTCTCGGACTGTGGCGAAGGCCTCGATTAACAGGTCATTGACAGTTTCCCCCGCCGCTAAGCGATTTCGAAAGCTTTGAGTTTTACTTTTTAAGTCCGTATCGCTTAGTTTTGCATAATCATCTTCTAAGGCATTGATCGCATCGACGGTTGGCTGTAATTTAGCAAGATAGCGTTCATTGGCAGAACCAAAGAGTTTTTTAGCGATTTTGCTTAGTCCGAACATAGCGAAGCCCCTGCGAACATGAATGTAGGCGATTACTGCGGGGTTATGAGACCCAAAGTTTTCTGTACAAAAATGACTTTATTTAAGTATGTATGTGTAGCATTATTTCTAGGCACAGATAAGTGCGATCAATACTTATGTCAACCAAGCGCGTAAGCTTATTTACTTAATTAATAGTATAGTGCACTGTTGCAAGTGCTTTACGGATGCTTTAAGAAAGATTAATAAACGAGTAAGTCATTATATTGACTGTTAAATTTTACCATTGAAAGATTTAGATATGCCCGATTTACCTGTATCACCGCTTGCCCCTGCTGGTTTCCCACAATTGCCGAGCGTCCCAGGTGTAGAGCTTGGGTCCATTGCCGCTGGAATAAAATATAAGGATCGAAACGATTTATTGCTGGTAAAACTGTCTGATACTACCCGCGCGGCTGGCGTTTATACGAAATCAAAAACCCCCGCTGCTTGCGTGGATTGGTGCCAACATGCACTGGCGGCTAGTTTTGGAAAAGTTTCAGCCCTTGTCGTTAATTCGGGCAATGCAAATGCTTTTACTGGCGGAAAAGGCATTCGTGCCTGTGAAACGATTGCCAAAATAACGGCGAATGCGATTGGGTGTGACATGGGCCAAGTGTTACTTGCGTCAACAGGCGTGATTGGGGAACCTTTGCCCACATTACCTTTTAAGCGAGGTATACCGCGCCTTGCGGCAGGGTTATCGACAGCACTATGGAAAGATGCTGCTAAAGCTATTATGACGACTGATACTTTTCCTAAAGCGGCAACGGCTGTTGCTTATATTGATGGCCATTCTGTTGTGATTAATGGTATTGCAAAAGGGTCTGGCATGGTGGCCCCAGATATGGCTACGATGCTGGGATTTATATTTACTAATGCGTCTATCACAGCTGATTGTTTGCAAGCCATATTGCATGCAACAAATGAGAATAGCTTTAATGCCATAACTGTTGATGGTGATACCTCGACCAATGATACTGTCCTTGCCTTTGCAACGGGGGAAAATGCTGGCATGGGCATGATTGGTAATCCATCCGATCCTCGGCTAAAAGATTTTATCGAAAAATTTCAGTCTGTTATGACGAATATGGCACATCAATTGGTGCGTGACGGTGAAGGTGCGACGAAATTTATTTCCATTACAGTGGATGGGGCTGAAAGCAATAGCTCTGCTCGTAAAATTGGATTTGCCATTGCCAATAGCCCGCTTGTTAAAACGGCGATTGCAGGCGAAGACCCAAATTGGGGGCGCATCATTATGGCAGTAGGCAAAGTTGGGGAAGCCGCCAATCGCGATGCGATATCTATCCAGATTGGCGAGCAGCTTGTTGCCCGCAATGGGGCTGTTCATAAGGGGTATGATGAAGCTGCAGCTATCGAACATATGCGGGGTCAGGAAATTGATTTTCATGTTGATGTTGGTGTTGGGAATGGCACTGCGACAGTTTGGACGTGCGACTTAACCCACGGCTATATTGATATTAATGCGGATTATCGCAGTTAGCGATATCGCACGCTGACGGGTGTCATATCTGCCTAGCTGTTTCAATGAATATCAATCTGTGAAGGGCTAGTTTTACCACATTCTGATATGATAAATTCCTAACTGTTTGTATTAAAACACTTAATTTAATGGCATAATTCTTGAATATTTTATTCTTGCTTCACCGTCTGGTGGTCTGTGAATTTGAATAAATGTTGGAGAGGCAAATGACAAACGTGAATTTTAATATACAGTTACGGTTTTTAACCGAGTTAGAAGAAGCACTTGGTGAAGCCCTTACCGAATATGCTGATGAGCCCCCTGAAAAGCGCGCTGAATTAACATATATGCGCGCTGAAGTTTTGCGTGCACAGCGTATGGTACGCGACAAGATGGGCAAGCAAAATAAAGAAGATGCGTGTCAGTCACATAGTGTTATGCCAACCTATAATGCCTATGATCAGCAAGCCATTTATAGCTAATATAGGTTTTATGAATGACGAATTGCTGCTGTGTTCTCAAAACTGAATTGGCAAGAAGATAGCTTTGACTGTACTTCCCTAACAAATAATAAGTAAATTTTAATATCCTTCCACTAGGGTCATAGGCGTGATCGCTGTGCGGAGGGTTCTAAAATTTTGAAAATACTTATAATTGATGAGAATAAAGCGGACCAGATGCATTCTGCCGACGCGCTAAATCATACCCATTATACTTTTGAAATAGACCAAATGGACACGGCTGAGGCAGGGCTGCTTGCGGTTAAGGCACAAGCCTATGATCTGATTTTACTTGATTATCCATTGTTAATCGCCAGCGGTATGGAATTGATAAATGAACTGAATGCCAGCGAAATGGGCCGTGTTGTGGTGATGCTTAGCCATGCTGATAAAGATGAAACAGCTATGAAATGCCTTGAGCAAGGGGCGCAGGATTTCATTATTAAAAGCGAAATTACACCGTCCCGTTTGATGAGCATCGCCATGCAAGCACGTCAGTGTAAAAAAATTGAAGGCGAACTGTTGGAAAGCAGGTCCCAGCTTCAACGACTTGCCGAGCGTGATACCCTGACAAATCTGTCAAATCGGTATATGTTTGAAATAGGCCTAGAGCAGGGATTAGCACTTTCAAAGCGCCATAACACGGGAATGGCTCTGCTGGTATTGGACTTGGATAATTTCAAGAATATAAACGATACAATGGGCCACGGGGTTGGGGACACACTATTACAGACTGTGGCAAAGCGTTTAACGAAGACAGTACGCGGCGGGGACATGCTGTGCCGATTAGGCGGTGATGAATTTGCCATTTTGATGCATGACTTAGAAGAACCAGAACTGATAGATTATCTGACCAAACGAATTTTTGAAACAATGCGCGAGCCTTTGATCGTTGATGGTGTGGAAGTCCATCTGACTGTTAGCATCGGTGTTGCTACATACCCTGGGTGTGGTGAAGGCGCGAATCAGCTTCTTAAATGCGCTGATATTGCGATGTATCAATCGAAAGATTCAGGTCGTAATCAAGTTGTGTTTTATTCAAGCGATGTTCATGAGCGTATCATGAAGCGTGTTGAGCTAGAGCGCGACCTGCATAGTGCAGTCAGCAACAAAGAATTTTATTTATGCTATCAGCCGCAAGTGAACTGTGAAACGGAAGAAATGATCGGCATAGAAGCGCTGATCCGCTGGAAGCATCCCGAAAAAGGTTTGGTATCACCAGAAGACTTTATTCCTATGGCAGAAAAAATTAGCCTCATTAACGATATTGGGGACTGGGTTTTTGAAACCGCTTTTGCCCAATATTCAAAATGGCGCAGTCAGAAGATAGCTTTTAGTGATAATTTTTCCTTATCTGTGAATGTCTCAGCCTTGCAATTAGAACAATCGGACCTTGCTGAGCGTGTTGAAAAATGGCTAAAGGAATATGATTTGCCAGCTAGTAGCATTGAAATTGAAGTCACAGAAACATCTTTGATTAATGGATCAGCAGGGTGTGCGACAGTGCTTTGTAAATTAGCTGCACTGGGTGTGAAACTGTCACTGGATGATTTTGGGACGGGTTATTCTTCGCTCGCACAATTGCAGGAGCTGCCCTTCAGCGTCCTAAAAGTCGATAAATCCTTTGTAAAATCTATCGATCAGGATAATGAAACCAATGATACAGCGCTTTTCCTAGAGGGTATTAATGCGCTCGCCAAAATCCTAAAAATCGAGACAGTCGTGGAAGGTGTTGAAACCGAAACACAAATACAAATTTGTCAGCGATTAGATTTTGACCGTTTGCAGGGATATTATTATGCGCAACCGATGTCGGCGGAAGCGCTTGAACATTCTTCCTTACTGCAGCAGCTAGACGCTAAAAAATAAAGACCAGAGCACATCAGCCAGAACACAGCAGCCAGAACACAGCAGCCAGAACAGAGCAGCCAGAACACAGCAGCCAGAACAGAGCAGCCAGAACACAGCAGCCAGAACAGAGCAGCCAGAACACAGTAGAATGACTAAGGAATTCATAATGGTTAAAGACCTTGCCTCAATTCGACAAATGCAGTTTCAAAGCATCGCCGCCTTTAAAAACTACACAGTGTTGTTGAAGGGTATCCTGGCAGCTCTCTTTTTGTCAGGGTCTGCCCATGCTGGTATGCTAGACTTTAATTATTACCCATATCGCAGCAATACAACATGGGACAAATGGGCTGCAATGAATGCCGCGCATAATTTTGGTTCTGGATTATCGTTCTTTGGGTTACTCAATCTTGGTGATATTGGCCCTAAAAATGTCTACTATAGTGAAAGCAATTTTCGTTGGGCTCCTGATAAAAACTTACCCTTAGAATTAACAGTGCAATTGAATTTTCGCTCAGGTAAGCAGAATGATCGTTACCGACTAGGTGTGCGCTGGCACCTTAGCCGAACCAAAGCTTTCAAGCCGTTTTTTGAAGCGCTTAATCTCGCATATGCTGTGAATTTACATGCGGTTCAATTTGATCATGAAGACCCTTATGTCTGGCAGCTAGAGCATACCTTCAACATGAAATTTCCAGCCATATCTGACCGCTTATATTTAGGGGGTTTTTGGGACCAAACGTTTAATCAAAATTTACCAGCGGGCTTTCCTGCGCGTCCAATCATTGGCAAGGCGCAGCTTGGTTATCGAATAGTTGATAATTTTTTTGCCGTTGCTGATTTTCGGGTCAATGAATATCGTCGTTCTGACGTTATGACGCTTGGCCTAGGTGTCCAGTATAAGTTTCTTTGGTAATATTTATCGTTGGATTTATGCACTCATTGTTTATTCCTGTAGTCGTTAATGGTGTGGCTTAGTATTAAGTGCCGCATCATTTAGTGTATCTTCAACTACTAATACTGAAAAAAGAAGTTGAAATAAATGAGCAAATACCAGAGGCTTTACGCAAGAGTTCTCCACAAGCAATAGAATAAAGTCAGACAAATATGTGTTCATAGAATCATAGCAAATTCTAATAGTATAAGGAGGTGGATATAATGCAATTATTTGTAAGTAAAAAAGTTTTATCTGCGGCGCTTAAGGCTAGCTTTATTAATTTTTTTGGGTTTACGGTATCGTAGGAAGTTTAATGTTGTATAGTTTTGCAAATCTATCCTTATTCACAAAACTCCAACTGTCCCTAGCGTTTGGCTTAGTATTTTACTTGCCCTATTTTTTAATGTGCTGCTTATTCATGAAAGTCGTTTTAAGAAATAGTGAGAAGCGTCCAAATTTTAGGAAATTGAGCGCCTCGGACCAAGGTAGAAAAATCGGGGAGGTCTTGTCCGGTTGGTAAAAATTTGCTCCTATCTCTGTCTTCGCTGTGGTTTTTATTGGAGGCGCGTCGTTAAGGCAGCAATTGATGAAATGGGCAGCTGGTCAGAACTGGTTCATTTAGAAGATCATAAGAAAAATGATCTTTTGAAGCGGCTAGAGGGCGCAAAGATAAAATGGTCTGCGCAGCGTTAGCGCAGTTGAGGCCCGCAGCGCAGCGAGGACGGCAAACAGGGCTGTACTATTAAGCTGTACAACTTCTGGGCCCGCCTGTATAATCCGCGCATAGGCCGTTTTCACCAGACCGATCCAATCGGTTATGAAGACAGCATGAACATGTATGGCTATGTCGGCAACGACCCGATGAATAATTTGGGAGCTTTTGGCTTATCTAGCATAATTCATGGGACTTGTTAAAAATTAGGGAGTTGAAATGTCTGCCGATTCTAAGAATTTAGATAGTTTTGTCACTCTAAGTGGGCAAAGTGAAGCTCTCCTTAAGCAAAAGGCTCTTGTAAAAAACAAAAAAAAACTACAGACCGTTACGATTCAGGATATTCAATCACTGGCTTACATGTACTTTAATCAAGGAAATTTTGAATCCGCATTATTACATTTACGAAATGCTGCAGAGCTAGAGCCTCAGAATACCCAGATTTTATGGAATATAGTGAACACGCTATTTCTTATGAGAGGTTTTGACGAAGCTTTGAGAATAGCAAAGCAAGCAATAACCATTGATCCGTTTTATCCTGAAGCCCATGATTGTTTAGCTAGAATTTATGGACATCTAAAAAATAGCCATGAAGCTTTGTACCATGGGGAAAAAGCTTTATTGGCTAAAAATGCAGACAGTGAAAGGAAAGATGCGACAGTAATCATAATACCTCAGTCAAGACGACCAGATTTTGATGGAAATGAGAAAAGCAAGAATATCATTTCTTACAGTATTTGGGGAAATTCTTCGCGTTATATGGATCCTTTATTAGAAAACGCGCGGCGTAAAAATTATTTTTATCCTGATTGGACGATACGTGTATACTATGAGGAAGGTATGAACCCGAATTTTCTAGCTGATTTAAAACACTATGGCTGCCAGCTTAGAAGCCAACCAAGTCAAAAGCTGCTTTATGAGGGTTTATTTTGGCGTTTTCAGGTTATAAACGACCCAACTGTATCCTTCTTTCAAATTCGCGATGCTGATGACTTGTTTACATTAAAAGATCAGGCTGCTGTAAATGAATGGGTAAACAGTAACAAATATTTCCACATCATGCGGGATTGGTTCGAGCAGACAGATCTGATTAATGCTGGCTTGTGGGGCGGTGTTTCAAATGTACTGCCAAAATTAAGTTTGTTGCTAAAAGGTTTTAGTATGTCAGGTCCTCCATCAAGAATGGTTGATCAACAGTTTTTAAATAAAATGGTTTGGCCCACGATTAAACAGAGTGTCCTCATACATGATAGTATTTATTCTGTATTTAACGCGAAACCATTCCCTGATTACCTTAAGCAGGCCTCTGATACTCAATTAGGACGGTATAGATCAGGAAAGTAATACAGTTGTTTAGTAAATTAAATGCAATCTAGGCGTCGGCCTCGTTTAATATATTCAGCTGCTAATCCATGAGGATCGAATGAAAAACTAGCGATTAAGTTTTCGATTTTCTTTTGGATTTCTGCTGGTGGGGTTTGCTGGGTATGGTTCTTTTTAGTGGGTAAAATAGGTTTAGAATGTACACCAATGCCTTCTAGAAATTTTTTAGCACCACATGGCTGTGTGATTTCTTCTAAGGATACTTCAATCATATTCAAATTATTGCCAAATAATATTTTATAATATTGCTGTCGCGCTTCTATTTCATAAACATACCAAAGGGCATGCCCCAGTTGACCATGTTTTATAAATGGTTTGTAATTCACAATAGTATTTTTATAGGAGGGGGTTAAATACCATTGCCAAGCGATAAATGTGTTGACAAAATCAGATCTCATTAAATGACTTAAGCATTGTCTTAGATTATTACGCCTAAGCAAGATAAAGGTGGTTTTTTCTTTGTATTCCGAGTCTGCTACCCATTCAACTAGGCCACATTTAGCCAGTGTATGGTTTGTTTCAGCGTAGTTTTTATACTTTTTTAAGCCTTCAAATTTTCTCTGCCAAAATGATGTACAACACTCGTCCATGCCTCGATCATTAAATGACCTCATTACCTTAAGGTCAGGCGTTTGATACCCAAAATCATCTATCCCAAGTAATTCATGGACAGCTGTAATATCAAGATTGATTGCCAAAAAATTAGCAAGCCAAGCGGTACCTGTACGGCCCGCAGTTATCGTAAAATAAAAATTACTCATTCATGATTCCTAATTTTCATTTTTTAAAGAATCCCTTTATTGGTATAATATAGCCAATTGCGGTGAATATTGATCACCTTATTTGGCTATAAGTCTTTGTGTCGATTCGACTTATCAATAAATAATGAAATCATTATTCATTGGTCTCGCTATAGAAAATAGAGCTTTTACCAACCCCTTTAATTGTTTTACGAATAATCACAACAATGCTTCCGCCCTTCGTTCTTTAGTATGTTTTCAAGGGTTTGTATATCCCGCACGATGAGCGTGCGATAGGCGCGTTCGATGACCCTGCGGTCTTCCCATCTACCTAGGATGCGATTGATGCTTTGGCGGGACACACCAACAAGACGGGCGAGTTCGTCTTGGCTGCATCGTATTTGATCTGAACCCCCTGCTGCTTCCCATAGCTCCAACACACGGCGGGCCAGCATACGTTCTGGCGACATCTGCATGAAATCGTCCACAGCGCGGTATAAAAGGCGGGTATGCTGGCAAACAAGCTGTACTAGGGCTGTATAAAAACTATTGTGTGTCGCTAAAAGGCGCGTCATGTCCGACCCTGCAATGACGGCTAAAGTGACATCGCCGCGACTTGTCGCATTGTGTGTGCGCGGTGCGTGATCCAAAAAAGACATTTCCCCAAACCACTGCACAGGGCTTAGACGTGTTAACTGTGTTTCTTGCCCCTCCACTGTGATTTTGCCGATGTCAATATATCCCATTAACAATCCATAGAAGGCTTTATGAGTATCTTCTTGTTGAAAAATAACCGTGTGGTTGGGTATCGTTTTGATTTGGGCGGCGTTTATCACATCTTCACGCGCGAGGGCTGGAAGGCCAGCGAGCCACCTATCTTGGTATAAAATATCCTTAACTGTTATTGACATATCGTTTTAACCCCTTTGTCAGTGTCTCGCTAGATTATTTGGCAGTGAAGAGAATTAATTGTCAACATCTTTACAGTCTTAATCGCGCAGCGCCTATATAACCAGTATAAGTTCAGATATTTTGAATTTTTGAAAGGTAGGAGCACACAATGACACAAGATAGCGCGGCAGGCATGACCCCTGATTTTATTATTCCAGGTCCACAGGATATTGAAGGCATCAAAGATAAAGTTTCAGCCGAGGAATGGCGGACGCGCTGCGACCTTGCCGCGACTTATCGTTTGTGTGCATTGCATGGTTGGACCGATCTTGTGTTTACGCACATTTCAGCGCGATTGCCCGACGAAGCGAATGACAAAGGCGAAATGGAACATCGTTTTTTGATCAACCCTTATGGATTGATGTTTGACGAGATCACGGCTTCAAGCCTCGTGAAAATTGATGTGCATGGGAATATTTGCCAAGATTCGCCTTATTTTGTTAATCCCGCGGGTTTTACTATTCACAGTGCGGTCCACATGGCCCGTGAAGACGCAGGCTGTGTGATCCATGTGCATACGCCTTATGGTATTGCTGTGTCTGTGCAAAAAGCTGGCTTAAAGCGTTACACACAGTTTGCCATGCAAGTGTATAATGACTTAGCGTATCATGATTATGAAGGGATTGCGCTAGAGCTTGATGAGCGTGAACGTATTGTCAAAGATATGGGGGGAAAGAGCTTATTAATACTGCGCAATCATGGGACACTGACGCTGGGGCCAAACTGTGCCATAGCGTTTTTGCGTATGTATTTCCTTGAAAATGCTTGTAAAGCTCAAATTCTTGCTCAGTCCGCTGGTGATGATGCCTGCCACGAGGAACCTGACGAGATGGCAGATATTGTTGGCGCCCAGTCAAAACCTGCCTTTATTCAAGGTTTCGGTGATAAACTGACATGGCCAGGCTTGCTGCGTAAGTTAGCGCGTACAAACCCTGGGTATGATCAATAACATTACTGATCAATACCCTTTAAGGTCTGATTGTAAATCGTTTAAAGCATCACCGTAGCGTTTCCAACGGTCGATGGAACTATTATACAGTTTTTGGCGCACTTGCACTGAACTAGCGGTAGACACTGCCGCGGTATTTTCGTGAAAATGCAAGCACTGTGATTGCCACGATAGGTCACAGAAATCTAGCAATTTACGGGTTTGGTTTTCTTGATCATAGATAATATCTTCATAGTGAATTTCTATGAACCGATGAGCTGGTAGAGAGGCACGCCAGTGAATGATAAGCCTATCAAATTCTTTATAAAAGGAAGCTGTGCTACCCAAATCATAGGTGTAATTATAATAGGAAAACTGAGTTGAAAATAGTTGGCGATAGTTGCTAAGGCAGCTATCCATTGCACCTCGACGCAGGGCCACAATTCGCGCATTGGGTAGCGCTTTCAATATCAGGTCCGCGTAAAAGAAATTCAAGGGCATTTTGTCTGTAAAGCGTTTGGCATTTCTTGCTAAGGCCCGTGTGCTATTGATATAATCATCGCCAATTTGTTGGAAATCGGCAGCCGCTAAATTACTAAGTGTCGCGGCATCAAGTACTGTGTGGCTCTCTGTCCCTGCCACTTGTTTGATGAGGGCTGCGAAAACGTTTAATTCCCCTGCCGCTATGACATCACTGTGTGATGATATAATTCGGTCAACCAACGTAGTGCCAGTACGGGGGAGCCCAACTATAAATATAGGAGAACTTTCATTGGTATTCTTTGTTACAGGTAAAGTAATATGGACTGTATTTGCAGCGGCTTTGAATAAGGCCGTTTGCGCGGTTTGATCTGTAGGATATTGCTTTTTATGCCTTTCCTTAGCTTTGTGTAGCCAAGCTAAACTTTTATGATAGTCGTTTAAGTCTTCATATGTTTTAGCAAGAGCGTGACCAATATGGAGCTGGGCATCAGGGTTGTCACCGAGTTGGTCAAATAACTTAAGCAGTGTATCAAGCTGATTATTGTTGACGGTTTGCGTTTCCAACGCCACAAGGGCCGTAAAGGCCTTAAAGAACATTTTATCACGGGCTAATGTTGCTTGATAGGCTAGTTTTGCTGCTTCAAACTGCCCAGAAAACTGCAAAGAAGACCCAAGGTTATAATGGAAGTTCGCTGGCTTGGGATTGAACGCAATGGCTTTCTTGAAAAAAGGAACAGCGCGTTCATGAAACCCCGCACGGCTAAAAACTACACCAATTATATCAGCAGTAAGGGGATCTTTTATGACAAGAAGACTGGCACTTTCAGCAGCGATACGAGCTTCGTTTTGTCGGCCCAATGTTGATAATGCTTGTGCTGACGCTGCTGCGTATGCGGCGTTCGTTGGGTCAAGTTCAAATGCACGCGCATGGAGTTCAGACGCTTTGATATAATTATGGTGATCAAATGCTAAAATACCAAGGCCGTAGTAC
>JABABO010000189.1 GCA_014238195.1 Kordiimonadaceae bacterium
ATGGCTTTTTCCACCAAATCATCTGGGGCCTCAAACACCAATTCATCATGCACTTGCAGCAGCATACGCACATCATCCAGCCCAGCGGTCTTTAAGGCATCAGGCATTTGGATCATCGCACGGCGGATCACATCAGCCGCTGTGCCCTGAATAGGCGCATTGATCGCAGCGCGTTCGCTAAAACCCCGTTTCATGGCGTTTTTGTCCTGAATAGACCTCACATGACATTTGCGCCCAAACAGCGTTTGCACATAACCGTGTTCTTTGGCGAAGGCCACAGTTTCATCCATATAGGTGCGAATGCCAGGGAATTTTTCAAAGTAAGCCTCAATATAACCTTTGGCGTGGGTGCGGCTGATATCCAACTGACGCGCGAGGCCAAAGGCGCTGATACCATAGATAATACCAAAATTAATCGCTTTGGCTTGACGGCGGACAATCGGGTCCATGCCTTCCACGGGCACACCAAAAACTTCGCTGGCCGTCATGGCGTGAATATCCACACCCGCAAGAAACGCATCCTTCAAAGCGCCAATATCTGCCATATGGGCAAGAATACGCAGTTCAATCTGGCTATAGTCAGCGGCAATCAGCGTGTGTCCAGCTTCAGCGACAAAAGCCTGTCTGATCTTGCGGCCTTCTGCGGTACGGATTGGAATATTTTGCAAGTTCGGGTCGTTGCTGGATAACCGCCCTGTTGTCGTCGCCGCTAGGTGATAGCTGGTGTGCACGCGGCCTGTCCCAGCGTTCACTTGGTTTTGCAGTGCGTCCGTATATGTGCTTTTTAGTTTGGCAAATTGACGGTACGCAATGACTTTTTCAGGCAAAACATGGCCTTCACTGGCTAGGTTTTCCAAGACCTCGGCGTTTGTTGTCCAAGCCCCCGTTTTTTTGGATTTTTTACCACCAGGCAACTGCATTTCATCATACAGAATTTCACCAAGCTGTTTGGGGCTGTTGATATTAAAGGAACGCCCTGCGAGTTCATGGATTTCACCTTCTAAGGCATTGATCCCTGCAGCAAATTCATTGGACAGCGTCTTCAGTGCGCCAACATCAACTTTAATGCCTTCGCGTTCCATGGATGCCAGAACGGGGGCAAGCGGGCGTTCCAAGCGTTCATAAACGCTGGTGACATTCTCGCGGCTTAGTCGCGGTTTTAATCTGTGGGCAAGACGCAGGGTTATGTCAGCGTCCTCCGCCGCATAATCCGTTGCTTTATCTAAGGGAACACGGTCAAAGGTGATGGCGTTTTTACCCGTACCTGCAATATCCTTGAACGGGATAGGCGTAATATCAAGATGCAGTTCAGACAGGGTATCCATACCGTGATTGTGATGCCCCGCGTCTAGGGCATAAGACATTAACATCGTGTCTTCAATGGGGTGCAGGGTGATACCAACGCGGGCTAATATACTGATGTCATATTTCAGGTTTTGACCGATTTTTAAGATGGCTGGGTCTTCCAGCAAGGGTTTAAGTGTGTTGACAACCAACATTAAGTCTAGCTGCTGTGGTTTTTCTGCGAACATATCTGCGCTTTCACCCACATGCCCAACGGGGATATAACAGGCTTCACCCGGCGTGACTGATAGACAAATACCAACAAGGTCAGCGCTCATCACATCAAGACCCGTGGTTTCCGTGTCAACCGCCACACGACCAGCATTTTTAATGCGCTCCACCCACACAGAAAGGGCGTGTTCATCACGGACACATTCATAATTTTTTTGGATGACCTCAGCGGCAGCTGCAGCGTCTTCAAGCGCCAGATCACCGCCCCATTTATGGATGACTTTGGTGCGCAGTGAGCTAAACTCCTGCGCTTCCACAAACTCTAACAGGGGCGCGGGGTCTGGGGCCGTTAACGCCATATCTTCGATGGGTGTGGTAACAGGAACATCACACTTCAAACGGACCAGTTCCCGGCTCACACGGGCAAGGTCGGCAAATTCTATTAAGTTTTCACGGCGTTTATTTTGTTTAATCTCGCCAGCGCGCGCCAATAGTGTATCCAGATCACCATATTCATTAATCAGATGGGCCGCCGTTTTAATACCAATACCAGGGACACCAGGCACGTTATCGACGCTATCACCAGCAAGCGCTTGCACATCAACAACTTTTTCAGGCCCAACACCGAATTTATCAACAACACGGTTCGCACGAGTACGCAGGTTTTTCATGGTGTCGAACATATCTGTGCCAGCGTCTAATAACTGCATCAGGTCTTTATCGCTGCTGACAATCGTGACATCCCAATTTTTTTCTCGTGCCTGCGTGCTGTATGTTGCGATCAAATCATCGGCTTCAAAACCTTCCATTTCAAGGCATGGCAAACCAAAAGCCCTAACGGCTTGGCGGATAATATCAAACTGTGGCACAAGGTCTTCAGGGGCTGGTGGGCGGTGAGCTTTGTATTCAGGGTATATATCACTGCGAAAAGTTTTATGTTTGGTATCAAATATAATCGCTAGGTGCGTAGGTTGGTCCGGACCTTCCAAATCGGTTAATAATTTCATGACCATGTTGGTAAAGCCAAAAACCGCGCCAACAGGCGTACCGTCACTGCGCGTTAAAGGCTTACGGCTGTAGGCCATAGCGTGATAAGCGCGAAAAATAAACCCTGATCCATCGATCAAATACAGATGTGGTGCCAGTTCTTGGTCCCGCATGGAAAGCCCCTGCTTTGGTGGTTTAGCCACGATCGGCCCTATAAAATGCTTTTAGTCAGTGTCTTGCTTATCTGAAGGGCCGTCCTTCAAAATAAATAACCGGTCACAATAGGGACAGTCGATTTTACCATCTTTACCAAGGGTTAGATAAACCCTTGGGTGCCCCAGTGCGCCGCCGTCGCCGTCACAGGCAACCTTATTTTCAGTGACTTTAATGGTTTCAGGTGCTGGTTGGCTCATATTTATCCCTCATACTTGGTCCCATATATTCATGATACTGTGCTAGTGTGTTCAGACACGGATAGCACTTTAAAACAGCTGTATCTGCATTATATAACCGACAGTGCAGTGCGGCGGTAGTTTTATTTGCGACACCGCATCGAAATTATAGGCTTGTAGGCCGCAGCATGCTATACAAACTTAAAACTTGCTAGAAAGTATACCCCATGGTCGAGAATGCCATCGAAATTCGCGGATTAGAGAAAATCTATAAAGGATTAAAAGACGCACCCGATAAAGTGGCGCTTAAGGGCATTGATCTGACCATCCCGCGTGGTTCAATGTTTGGGCTACTTGGCCCCAACGGGGCAGGTAAATCAACCACGATTAATATTTTGGCAGGCTTGGTGAATAAAACCGCTGGCAGTGCAAAAATCTGGGGGTTTGATACGGTTGAAAAACCACGAAATGCCCGCGCGAATATTGGTGTTGTCCCCCAAGAACTGCTGTTTGATGCCTTTTTTACACCGCGTGAGATGCTAGAAGTACAAGCGGGTATGTACGGCGTACCAGAACACGAGCGCCGTACAGAAGAACTGTTGGATGCAGTGCAGCTTTTGGATAAAGCCGATGCCTATAGCCGTACTTTGTCAGGGGGTATGAAGCGCCGTTTACTCATCGCCAAAGCCATGGTCCATAATCCGCCTATCTTGGTTTTGGACGAGCCTACCGCAGGCGTAGATATCGAACTGCGGCAAATGTTATGGGCCTATGTACGGGAACTGCATGCCCGCGGGACAACCATTGTACTGACAACACATTATTTGGAAGAAGCAGAAGAATTATGCGACACCATCGCCATCATCAATCACGGCGAAGTGGTCTGTTGCGAACCCACATCCGATCTGCTGAAACGCATAGATGAAAAAGAAATGATCATCGAGGTCGCTGAAGCTTTAAGCGGTATCCCACCAGAATTAGCAGCCTATCAGCCAACGCTTAAGGGTCCTAATACATTTGCATTTCATTTGAACCATAAAACGACAACGGTGGCGAATGTCTTAAGCGCTGTGAGCGCTGCTCAGCTAACCATCACTGATATTTCCACCAATGAAACCGACTTGGAAGATATCTTCTTGCAGCTTACCAGCAATAAATCGGCTGCTTAAAGTATGCGTAGAACCTATGACATTGTTATTGTTGGGTCTGGTGCTGCGGGTTTGATGGCAGCATTGAAGCTGGCCCCGCATTTGCGGGTGGCTGTTTTATCCAAAGGGCGGATATCAGCAGGCTCAACAAACTGGGCGCAGGGTGGGATCGCTGCCGTTCTTGAAGAAAGCGACAGCATTCAATCACACATTGATGACACCTTAGTCGCAGGGGATGGCTTGTGCAATGAGGAAGCCGTGCGTTTTATGGTGGAACGCAGCCGCACAGCCATTGAAGAGCTCATTGATTTAGGCGTTGATTTTGATAAAAATGATACACCCGAAGATGGCTATGGCTATCACCTTGCCCGCGAAGGGGGGCATAGCCACCGCCGTATTATTCACGCAGCTGATGCAACAGGCCGCGCAGTGCAATCGACTTTAAACGCACGGGCAAAGGCAGAACCAAACATTGATATTTATTTAGGTCATGTGGCGATTGATATTATCACCAATCGTCATTTGAAAAACGCGGCATCTTACACAGACCAAGCACACGGGGTTTATGTTTTAAATACTGAGGATGGCCGCGTGGAAACATTTTCTGCACGGGCGACCATTCTGGCAACAGGGGGGGCTAGTCGCGTTTATTTATATAGCAGTAACCCAGATGCCAGCACGGGTGATGGGATTGCACTGGCTTGGCGGGCGGGTTGCCGTGTGACCAATATGGAATTTAACCAATTTCATCCAACATGCTTATTTCACCCGACGGCCAAAACTTTTCTCATCACCGAAGCGATGCGCGGCGAAGGGGCTTATCTGCTGAGCAGCGACGGCGAACGTTTTATGAAACAGTATGACAAACGCCTTGAGCTAGCACCGCGTGATATTGTCGCGCGCGCTATAGATAATGAAATGAAACGACGCGGCGACGAATGCGTCTATCTTGACATCACCCACCGCGATGCTGATTTTATAATTTCCCACTTTCCCAATATCTATCGTTACTGCCAACAAATGGGCATTGATATCACGTCTGATAGAATTCCTGTGGTGCCTGCTGCCCATTACACCTGCGGCGGCATTGATGTGGGGTTAGAGGCCGCTACAGACCTGAACCAGCTTTATGCGATTGGTGAGTGCGCCCATACGGGTCTTCACGGTGCTAACCGTATGGCATCCAACAGCTTGTTGGAATGTCTTGTGATGGCCTCAAGTGCTGCAGATGATATTTTAAAACGCATCGACAAAATGCCACCAGCCGCACTGCCGCGCAACTGGGATGAAAGTAAAGTCACTGATTCTGACGAAGAAGTGGTCGTGACCCATAACTGGAAAGAACTGCGGCGGTTTATGTGGGATTATGTGGGTATTGTCCGCACAGATAAACGGCTAGAGCGGGCAAAGCGCCGTGTTGACCTTTTGATGGGTGAAATTTTGGAATATTATGGAAATTTCCGTGTAACTGCCGATTTATTGGAGCTGAGAAACCTAGTGACCGTTGCAGACTTGATCGTGCGGTCTGCGCTTAAGCGTAAAGAATCACGCGGGCTGCATTTTACCAGCGATTACCCTGATCAGCTAGACGAAACCGTTAACACTGTGCTGGTCCCCTTTAGCCGTGCCGTTAAAGACCGTGTTGAATAGGGATTTGAAGTTATAGCGAGACCAATGAATAGTCAGCCCTAAAGAAGTCCCATTTTGGGTTGGTTATTGTTGGTATTCAGTATTAAGC
>JABABO010000334.1 GCA_014238195.1 Kordiimonadaceae bacterium
ATTGGACATTCTGGTTAATAATGCAGGGATCAATAATCCCACTGATTTTGATCAAATCACAGATGATGATTGGGATGAAATTTTGGGGGTGAATTTAAAAGGCCCCTTCATTGTGACGCAGGAAGCAATTCCGCTTTTAAAAGCCTCAGACTCTGCGAGTGTTATTCATATTGGCTCAGTTTCTGGTCAGTACGGTGGCCCGCGCACAGCCCACTATGCCGCCTCAAAAGCAGGATTGATTTCATTAGGGCAGGTGATAGCCCGCTTTCTTGCCCCTTATAATGTGCGCTCTAACACCTTGGCGGCAGGACTTGTGGCATCGGACATGGCAATGAAAGCCATGAATAATCCAGCCGTTCAGGCGGCGGCAGAGCAAGTGATTATGAAACGGTTTGCGGCTGTTTCCGAAGTCGCAGACACTGCCGTTTATTTAGCAAGCGACCGTTCGAGCTATATAACTGGACAAACAATCAATGTGAATGGTGGGCTGTATTTTTAAGCCTACAGAGCGCTGTGCGTGCAAAAATGAGGTCATGATGGGGCAATGTAACAATAAACGATTGGCAATCCTTGGCGGCAGTCGTCAAGGCGTACAAGGCATTATTGATATAAAGCAAATCCTTGGATGTGAAATTCTGGTGATAGATCGGGATCAAAACGCACCTGGTTTTGAGCACGCTGACCATAAAATTCATGCCAGCGTCTATCATTTTGATGATGTCTTACCCAAATTGTTACAGTTTCATGAAGAAAAGCCCATTGATGGTATTATGTGCATAGCCTGTGACGTCCCTCATGTTGTTGCACGGTTGGCAAAAAGGTTATCTTTACCAGGAATTTCTATTGAAGCAGCTGATTTGGCGGTCGATAAACTCGCTATGAAAGATCGGCTTAGTCGTGATGGGGTTATGGTGCCAGATTTTCGCGCCGTTGATGGTGTCTCTTTGCTGGGAGGCTTACTCAAAAAATGGGGGCGAATCGTTGTAAAGCCTGCCGATAGTCGCGGGTCTAAAGGTGTCACACTTTGCAGTGTAGGTTCTGATCTTGCATGGTCTTATCACTATGCATTGGATAATAGCCCAAGCAACCGTGTGATCGTTGAACAGTTTCTTCAAGGCCCACAAATCAGCACAGAATCAATTGTTATTGATGGTCATGTTGTGACAGTCGCTTTTTCTGATCGCAGTTATGAATATTTAGACCGTTTTAGCCCTTATATTGTTGAAAACGGTGGTGACATGCCCTCATCACAGTCACTTGATACCCTAAAGGCGGTTGATGACATTATTCAACAAGCAGCATCAAGCCTTGGCATTAAAAGCGGCATTGTGAAAGGGGATATTGTTATACATAACGGCGTGCCATACGTCATTGAACTCGCAGCACGTTTATCTGGTGGGTATTTTTGCACGCATCAAATTCCATATTCTACTGGTGTTCACTTGCCTATCGCAGCTGCTAAAGCTGCACTTGGTGAAACTTTAAAACCGCAAGATTATGGGGCGAGCTTGAATCAGCATGTTTCTACACGTTGGTTAATTCCTGAAAGCGGAACTATAAAAAGCTTTGGTCAACATAGTGATGTTTTAGCCTGCAATGGTGTATTGGCGTTTGATCATTGGTGTCATAGTGGTGACACTATCGGTGATGCACAAAATGCAGGGGCATCTGTGGCGATGGTCCAGACAACAGGCCAAAGCCGTGAACAATCAATATCAAATGCCAAAAATGCCTTAACTGCTTTTAAACTGGTGATACAGAAATGACAGACTTACACCAGCCTAAAATATACAGTGTGTACCATCTGAATTTGGCTTTTTCTTCAATCGAAGAAGACGAGCGTCTCGCGGTGATTAAGCGCTGTTATGATCCGTTGTTAGATATCGCCGAATCCGCTGCACCCATAGGGATAGAATTAACAGGATATAGCTTACAAGCCATAAAGGCGTTAAAACCTGATTGGATTAGCAGGTGCAAATCACTTATAAAATTGGGGCGGGTAGAAATTATTGCCAGTGGTTACGCGCAGATCATTGCGCCCTTGGTTGACCCTATGGTCACACACAAAAACTTAGAACTTGGTCAAGAAATATATCAACGTATATTAGGCATTCAGCCCAAAATTGCTTTGGTGAACGAACAATCCTATAGCCCTGGTATCGTCCCTATTTATCGCTGTGCTGGATTTGAAGCGCTGATGATGGACTGGGCGGACCCAGCCAGTTATCATG
>JABABO010000089.1 GCA_014238195.1 Kordiimonadaceae bacterium
AAGGTGTGATGAACAAAGATCTAAATGCCAAAGTAACAGCCGCGATTAAAAATACTTTCCGTAAAAATGTTGGGGTTTATGCGAGTTTAGGGGCCGCAGAACCCGTGAAAGTGTTTGTGACAGGATTTGTTGAGCAACCAGGTCTTTATGCAGGTCATTCATCAGATAGTGTGTTGTATTTTCTGGATAAAGCGGGGGGCATTGACCCACAGCGGGGGTCTTTTTTGGATGTGCAAATTCTACGCGGTGGGGCGTTGCACCGCCAAGTGAATTTATATGATTTTATATTCACTGGTGCGATGCCAATTTTCCAAATTTCTGACGGTGATACATTGGTTATTAAGCCTGTAAAATCAAGGGCTGGGGTATTTGGGAATGTCCAAAACCCTTATCTTTTTGAATTTGAGAATACGTCGATAAAAGTTGAAGAGCTGCTTGCACTCGCGCGCCCTTTTCCACAGGCTACGCACGTTCGTATTTCGCGTAACAATATGCAAAAAACGGAAGTTGAATATTTGCCGCTAGCTGCTGCACGGGACCAGATGATTAATTCTGGTGATGTGCTGGAAATCATGACTGATAAAAATCAGGGGACGATCTCGGTTCGCGTTGAGGGGGCACATCAATCAAGTAAAGAATTTGTCCTGCCTTATGGGGCGTCTCTTGGGGAGCTGTTAGAACGTGTCCATCTTGAAAATAATGCTGAGATAGCTTCGATACAGTTGCTGCGGCAAAGTGTAAAATTCCGACAAAAAGAAATGTTAGATGCACAGCTACGCGCACTGGAAAGTAGTGTCCTAACCGCGCGGTCTAATACGTCTGATGAAGCTGCTCTGCGCACTCGGGAAGCAGAACTAATACTGCAATGGGTGGAACGCGCTCGATTGATCGAACCAAAGGGCCAAGTAACATTGGCCGGGGCCAAGAATTTTAAGGATATTTTGCTTGAGCCTGATGATATTATAAACATTCCCCGCCGCACAAATTTAGTTATGGTGCATGGTGATGTGTTGTTCCCAAGTGCTATGGCATATCAACAAACATTTACAGTGAATGATTATATTAAACAGGCTGGGGGCTTTACGCAAAATAGTGGCAGTTCTAATGTCCTTATTTTGCGTCGGGATGGGTCTTTTTTGCGAGTTAAAACGCGTCAGCTGAAAAGTAAATCTATCCAAGTAAATCCTGGTGATGAAGTCTTTATCTTGCCGCGTGTTGCGACCAAACATCTGCAAATTGCAAAGGATGTCATCTCGGTGATTTATCAAGTTGCTGTGTCTGCTGGTGTGTTGATCAGGTTATAAGAGTTTAAGATGTTCGCGCGGCTGCGAAAATTAAAGCACGATCCAATCGGGTTTTGCTTGGATAGCAAATTTTCGCAATTAAGAGCTGTTGGTTTTTACCTGCTTCAGCGCCAAAAGAAGCGGTTGAAACATACGGCAGCTGCTAAACAACAAACAAAGCTGACTGTTATTATGACAGCCTATAATTCCGCACCCTATATTCGGCGGGCTGTGATGTCTGTATTGAACCAAACGCACGGCAATTTTGAACTGCTTATTATCGACGATTGCAGTACGGACCATACTGTTAAGATTGCTAAGCAGCTTGCAAAATCTGACAGTCGAATAAAGCTATTTGTGTCCTCCCTTAATCATGGGACATACTGGTCTAAGAATTGGTGCCTTACAAAAGCGATAGGGGATTATGTTACCTTTCATGATAGTGACGATGTTTCGCATCCTGAACGTTTTGAATTGCAGCTGGCTGCGATGGCAAATAACCCGAACATAGTTGCTAATGTATGCCGTTGGTCGCGCGTGGACACTGGCGGCAATGTGCAAATCATCGATGGAAGAAAGGATCGCTTGGCAGTGATCAGTTTGATGATTAAACGGGAGCAAGTTATACGCGATGTTGGGTATTATGATTCAGTTCGCATCGCAGCAGATAGCGAATATCTAGCAAGATTACATTTGTTTTATGGCAATCAGTCAATTTTGAATTTACGGCATAATTTATATACAGGACTTGTACGCACCAATGCCCTAACCCGTGAAAATGGTGGTGGCTATCATTATAGCAAGTTGGGGGGAGGCGAGCAGCGCCAGCTTAAGGGGCACCGTGCAGCGTATCACGCTGGATTTGAAGCTTGGCATGCAGGTTTTAGTTTGAAGACATCAGATGTTTACCCAAAGGTATACGTTGACTTTCCTTTAAACACGCGACCATTTAGTATACCAGAGGCAATCGATGCACGATCAGAGATTTCTGACGTCGTGAAAGTAGAAAGAGTGAGTTAAACTATGGAGCATTACACAGCACATGACGCCAGTGATTATTCAATTGAAACTTTAGTATCCTTAATGCGGGAGCATAGCTGGGTTGGACTATGGCAGAAATTTACTCAACGGGGTGCATTGGTCTGTGATGCTGATTTTCGTGCCGCATATAAGAAGATGTATGCGTTTTCAAAAATAACCTTGATGACAATTGAAGAAGCTGAAAGTTTATCAAGTATTTCTGGAAAACTGTTTGTCTTTACAAAAAAAAATGAGCTAGGGCTTGTCCGCAGGTTACGCAATAAATTAGGAAAAGGCCATGTTTTATCTGTAACATATGAATTTTTACCGGCCTCCATACGCCGTCCCTTCAAAATGTCGAAAATAACGCGAAAAGGGGTTTTTAATATGCCCCAAAAGCCAGTCGTTATCATCAGCACGCCCGGAAGCGATGTATCATATTTAGATGATTTGATGGCAGAGACTGGATTGGCAAACCCTGTAGAACATTTTACCCGATTACTTGTGCAAATTATTGCTTATAAGGAAAAGGTTCATTTACAGCGTTTGTTTAGTGCCATTATTGCTTCGGATGCCGAGCAATCTCAGTTCGCAACCATTTTATATTCAGATGTTCTGCAGCAATTCGTTGAATTGGGTGCTGTGACGAAAGAACAAATCCGCCAGTATTTAGAGGATACCGATGCACAGGTCCTATATTTCTTACGGCGCGATAAATTGGTGCAATCATCAATGTGTGTGTTACTAGAATCTTTGCCCGCCAGATCTATTGACCGTGTCAAGAAGAGTAAAACAATATCGGGACGTTTAGAAACGGTAAATTTTGCTGCGGCTTATGAGTTTAGCAAAGCACTTATCGAAGATGAATTATGGATTGAAGATTTTCTGAGTGAATATTCCGCTATGAAAATGATCACTCTTGAAGACTTAGTGATGAATACGTCTTCGGTTTTGACGCATTTAGGGCAATTTTTAAATATGAAACCGAAACTGGGTAAAGAAATCTCAAGCTATGCAGATGGTTATAAGGAAATGCAGCAGATTGTTGACCAAGTTGTCTTATTTAAGCGCGAGTTAATCGACCGTTTGGGATTGCATGTCAATAGTCATGGGTCCTTAACGAGCAAAAGTGAAGAGATATTTCATCATAAGCGATAGGGATTTATTCAAAGCTGATTGATGTTACGGCTAAACTCGCCCAACCTTCAATGCCCGCTTTGTGTTTTGCAACGCCAATGGTTTGCAGACGCAGAATTGCAAACGGTAAAGATTGATCAGATGCTTTAGGTAAGGTCCCCTGAAAAGACCACTGACCTGTAAAGCTGTGTTTTATCTGTCCGCTAATTTGACTATCATCAATATAGACTTCTAGGTTTTCAATAAATTTTTTGCGCGTGAAACCGCTGCCCTTAATGCAAATAGTCTCGCCAGATATTTGTGCAGGATACAGGGCAATCATCCCTACCCTTTCCATCCACCGCGACTGTTGGCCATTTAAGTGGCGGTGAAGGTGAGACCAGCCGCTGCCTGCAAATTGATCTGCTTCAGCATACAGGGTGAGGTGTGTTTTATCGTTGAGTGATGGTGTTTGTGGCTGCGTGTCACTTAAACCTTGTTGGTCATTGGCTTTAAATGCGGCACGTTGCTCATTGAATCGGCGGCGCTGAATATTGAGCAACGCATCAATAAAATTAACTGCGGCAAGCGGGAAGCGAGGTTCTGGCTCGTTTTTAAGGGCAGTGTTAGATTTGCGAATCATATGTTTTCCAATATTATTTTAAGCCCAAGATAGATAAATTTGAGCAGCATTTAAACGCTTGAGAGTGTCTTGCGGAGGCACAGGCAAAAGCGTCTCTTCGTCATAAAGCGATAAGCTGAACCTTAAAATACCGTTTCCAGATGTCTCAAGCAAGGTCATCTCGCTTGACCTAGCATGAACTATTCCAGTTTCACCCCGTATGACGAGCAATAATTTATCGTCACTTATGTTGAGTGTGCAAGGCTGATTGGTCCCCGTAAACAGAAACGCATCTAAAGTCCCATAAGCTTCATTGCGGGTCCAATATAGGCCAATTTCTGGATCGAATATGAAGGCACTCGTGACTTGCCGCCGACGATTTTTTTTAGGCAGAAAGAAATTTATGGGTATTGATAGCCCTGAATATTGATGATTCGAGTTTGGAAAAGTAATAACTGCTAGGTCCCTGCGGAGCAGAGTGCGCAGGGTTTCCATTGTCATATATTTATCACTGTCTTGATCTGCGATGATCAGGCTTTCGTATCCCCATAGATTCAGCGCTGTGTTATCATCAAGTGCCGTAAGGCTGCAAAGCAAATTTGGTATCAGTTTTGTGGCAAATTTCAAACAAGATGTTACGTCAAGCTGTGGATATAAGTGATGCAATATTTTTTTATGTGGGCACGGACCAACTAGGACAGTCTTATTTGTTGCTTTTGGTGCTATTTTACTGGCGTGTAAATAGGCCAAAGAATCAGTTTTTGTTGGAAGTTTTCTCCATAGATGGTTTTGCGGGGTCAGTTTCAGCAATTTTTCTTTGAATGTCCCCACAGATGGGCTGTCTTGTGGCAGGGTAAATCTATCGGGCAGTGATCCTACGGTATTTTCTATCGCCGTTTGACTATAATCTTGAAAAGCCTTGGGGTTGTTTACATATGCCGCAATTACTGTCGCTAAATACATTGCGCCAAAACCTAGTGGTAGTTCAAATGTGTTTTGCGCATTGTGATTTTTATAGTGACGATCACCACGGGTTATGCAGAATATTCCAGCTGTTCCAGCTAATATGAGCACGATAGAAGTAAATTGATCATCACAATCCGATAAATCGACCACTAGATCAGCTTTTTCAATTATATCCAGCAGCGTTTCAGAACCAAGGTGGAGCGGAATGAGAGTGACATCAATTCCACACCGCGTACAATCAGACATGGCGCGCTGAATGATTTGGCTTTGAACATCATTCCCTCGGAAAGCTATTTTAATAGGTGATTTTACAAATGTATTGAGGGAGGGGCTATTGTTGGGCGTTAGCGATCCACCGACAGGCCAGATATTAACTTGCTGGCCGAGCTGTATTGATAATTCAGCTGCCCCAGTTTCATCAGGGCAGTAAAGTTGATGCTTTTTAAGGTCTATAATATCAATGAGGGACAGGTCTTTTAAAATTTCCTGACTTTGCCGCCCGTGTGTTTCAGCAGCAAATGAAATAGCATCACCCTCTGATGGATATGTTTCATTGATATAGTGGAAATATTTTTGCGGCCAGTGGTTATGCATTTTCCAAAAACCGATGACGGCATTATTTATTGATGGTGACGTTAGAACAATTGTCCCAGGTAATTGTTCTAATAGTGATAACGCATAATGGCATTCAAAATCGTTGGATAATACATAAAGGGCTTTTGCTTGATCATAGGTATCAATCGTTTCAAAAAATACGCTCTGCCGTAAAATTATTAGATTTGATGCCTGATCTTTCGGCTTAGCGGATTGTATGGATTTCATGTGCACTGGTTCTGGTGCAGTATCGCTGATCACACACGTGACATCATAATTTTGCATCAATTGCGGGATCATCAAAGCAATCCATTCCGCTGCGTGACTGGGTGCTGGTGGTAAATTACCAAAAATTATGAGCCGATCTTTTTTCATATAGTCCCTGATATTATTAGTCTTTTGCTTTTACTTCTTCACCGAACAAACTATTCATTGTGTTATGTTGCTGTGAAATATACGTTAGAAAAGCCTCCCGCGAGGCTACCGTTAGTTCATCAAGTGCATTCGGGGTTTCCGCAAGCTGCTGAACAATTTTTAATAAGGCAGAAATACTTGGGGCTGCATGGGCTTGGTGATGTGAGGGTATACCTGTCATTCCGTCCGCCGTTGAAGCCAGTGGTTTACCGTAAGCAAGCGCATCAACAGACTTGATTTTCAAGCCTGTTCCACCGATGTTTGGATTTATGATTAAATCCATATCACCGAAGAAGTCAGCTGGATTTTCAACAAACCCTAGTTTTTCAAAGGGTACATCGGTCGCGGCTGCGCTGTGACAGATTGCGCCTGCTAATTTAAAAGAATGGTCTTTAAGCATTGAGGGATTAGATTTTAAAAAATCGCTTAGAACGACCAGCGCATGTTGATTGATCGGGTTATCGCTGGCCATATAACCGATGTGAAGTCCAGTTTTGCCTTGAGGTTTATGAACGGCTTTTTTGGTTGTCAGAAAATTCTTCTTTGCCATATGCCCAATCACATGGATGGGTGTTTTACTCATACTTTGGAAAGTAGCAGCTTCTTGATCTTGAATGGCAATAATTCCTGAAGCGCGTTTCAAGGCCTTTGCTTCTTGCCGCTTTGTTGTGCTGAACCATGTCGCCTGAATGCCCTGATCTTTCAGCATTTTGTCGCGGTTTGAAAATATATCATGCGTATCGATGTATCGCGGCATATCTGCGCGGACTGTTTCTAGCCACTTTGAAAACCAGACATAATTTGCAATGCATATATCAATGTTCCAGAAATCCATGATACGCTTGGTGATATTTGTCACATCATCAATATACCAATCGTCAATCAAATGGTGATGGCGGCGTGATTTTTTGCGCCTATGCTTTTTTGGGGCGACAATATAGACATGCTCCCACGTCGCGCGCATTTGCGTTTCTTGCTGCGGGGTTAAGCCTTCAAGCGTTCCATAGACAAAATGGATGCGGTATCCCCGTTTTTGCAGGGCCTTGCAAATGGTATAGACCCGGGCGCGGTTGCCATGATTTTGTGGGTGACTTGGTATGGGGGATGTGACAAGCGCTTGTTTTATGGAATATTTGCTCACGGCAGTGGTACTTTTTTATGGGCCTGTTGCATATAGTTCCAAGCATGTGTGATCATATCGCTCAGTTTGGGCATACGTGCGGTCCAGTTTAGAACTTGGTGTGCACGCGCAGGATCAGCCACCAATATTGCGGGGTCCCCAGGGCGTTTTTCAGCTTCAACCACCTTAAAATCAATGCCAGTGATGTCTTTTGATTGGTTGATCACCTGCCGAACGCTAAAGCCTTGGCCGGTGCCTAAGTTAAAAGCGTCAAAAAACCCTGATGTATGTTTTTGCTCTTTGATATAACGCAAGGCTTTGATATGCGCGTCGGCTAGGTCGCACACGTGAATATAGTCGCGAATGCATGTCCCGTCTGGGGTTGGGTAATCGGTGCCAAAAATTTTAATATGTTCGCGCTGGCCTAAGGCTGTTTGCAGAACCAGCGGTATCAAGTGTGTTTCTGGATCGTGGCGTTCCCCAAGACTGCCATCAGGATGACAGCCAGCGGCATTAAAATAGCGTAAAGCCACCGCCTTGATACTGTGGGCCGCAGCGCAGTCTTTGATGATATTTTCACTCAGCCATTTACTTTGCCCGTAGGGGTTTATGGGCGCTTTCGGGGATGTTTCATGAAGCGCTGCTTGCCCCACAGGCTGGCCGTAGACAGCCGCCGTGCTTGAAAAAACCAAATCCGCAACACCGCCGGCGACCATAGCACGGATTAAATTGATCACACCTGCGCTGTTGTTTTCATAAAATTTCAAGGGGTTACTCATGCTTTCGCCCGCCTCGGTATAGGCAGCAAAATGGATAACGCTATCGATATCATGGGCCTTGAAAGCGCGGTTAAGGTCGTTGATACTGCGGATGTCGCCCCGTATAAAGGGCACATTAGTGCAGGTGTCTGCGTGCCCGTTTTCCAAATTATCAAAAACAATGGGATTCAGGCCTGCGTCTGTTAAGGCCCTTACAGTATGCGCGCCTATAAAACCTGCGCCGCCAGTGACTAAAACCGTGTTCATCAAAAAATCCTGCTACGTCCCATCCTGCTAAGTCCCAGTTACCCAGAAGGAAATATGCTTATCTGTTCTGGGGTGTTTAAGCAAGACGTCACTGTGCCACGAAATAAATTTTTGACAATCAATTCTTGCACTCAGGATTATTTTCTTTTATTGCCACTGGTTACAGCACGTAATTTTAAGTTTCAATAAGGGTCACAGCCTATGAAAATCCTGTTTATTCATAATAATTTTCCAGGTCAATATCGCCGTTTGGTTCCGTATATTACCAAGAATACTGATTTTAAGTGTGCGGTGGCTACCCTTGAAACCAATAAACAAAAATTCCCATATACGCGCATTAATTATAAGCCGCACCGCGAACCAACAAAGGATGTGCATCCTGCTGTTGCCTATACGGAAAGCTCGGCAATTATGGGGCAGGCGGCCTATAAGGCATTGATTGATGTCCGCAATAAGGGGTCCGCACCTGATATTGTGCTGGCGCATTCTGGCTGGGGTGCCAGCATGTTTATCAAAGATATTTTTCCCAATGCAAAATTCCTTGCCTATCATGAATGGTTTTATCATTCCTATGGCACCGATGGTGATTTTTTAAACAAACGCAAAAGCGACCCGAACTATGAAATGACCATACGCCTGAAAAACACGCCAATTTTGCAAGATTTGTCGTCGATGGATTGGGGGCAAAGCCCCACACAGTTTCAAATCAATAAAATTCCTAAAGTCTTTCATTCAAAAATGTCGGTGTTGCATGATGGGGTTGATACAAGCTTTTTTTACCCCAAAGACGGCGTGCGCGTTGAATTGCCCGACGGTAAGTTTTTATCGGCTGAGGACGAAGTGATTACTTATATCTCCCGCGGGATGGAACAACAGCGCGGTTTCCCGCAATTTATGGAATCTATCAGCATTTTAATGAAGGAGCGCCCCAATTTACATGTAATGGTCATTGGGGATGATCGCATTGCTTACGGTGCCAAGCGCAAAGACGGCAAAGGCATGAAGTCTGAAATGCTGGAAAAATTTGACTATGATAAGGACCGCCTGCACTTTTTGGGGCTTGTGCCAATTCAGGGCATGTTGGCAGCGCTCAGGATCAGTTCCTTGCATGTCTATTTCACCGTGCCTTTTGTATTGAGCTGGTCGATGATGGAAGCGCTGGCCACAGGCGCTTTGGTGATGGGATCAAAAACCCAACCCGTTGAGGAAATGATCACCCATAATGAAAATGGTCTTCTGGTTGATTTCTTTGATATTGATGCTCAGGTCGCCTGCATGAACGACGCTTTGGATAACCAAGATAAATATATCCCGCTCAGACAAGCCGCCCGCCAATTGATCCTTGATCACTATTCTGTCGATGATTTGCTGCCTAAATATCAGAAATTGATAGAAAATGTTGCAAATGGGCAACAGGTTAGCGTGTAATAGCACTTTTTTTGCGCAGATGCGGGATGCACACTTGATCTATTTGACAGCAAGTGTTCAGGTATGTGCGTGAAACCTAACGACTATTTCGATTGGTTTTTAGTATTTTATACAATAAAACACTAAAAATGATATTTGAGTAGATTATAAGGTTGACAGATATGCCATACTGTCTGTAGACAGGGCGGCAGGGGGCTCAAATGACCTACGTTCGTGCCTCACATTCGATTTTTTACGGTTTGCTCTTTCAGGAGGAATACTATGGCAAACGAACAATCAGGCACTTCATTCAATGATGTGCTATTTGGTACCGGAGAAGATAATACGTACTTTGGTGACGGCGGTGACGATATTCTGTCTGGCGGTAACGGTAACGATACTCTGTATGGCGGCGCTAACGACGACACGTTAGAAGGCG
>JABABO010000165.1 GCA_014238195.1 Kordiimonadaceae bacterium
CTGCAAATACTGGTAAAGATGTGATCACCGACTTTAACTATAGCACGGGGGATGTCATCGACTTATCTGGCGCAGGGACAGGCTATAGCAGTATCAATGACATAAGCAGTAATGCCCTTGAAGTCGGCACTCAAGGTCTGTGGATTAATCTTGGGAATGGGAACACCCTTTTCTTAAGGGACCATACACTCGCTGATCTCAATAATTTCGATCAGGGTACGATCACCTTCTAAACTACATATAGCCAATTGCGGTGAATATTGATCACCTTATTTGGCTATAAGTCTTTGTATCGGTTCGACTTATCAATAAATAATGAAATCATTATTTATTGGTCTCGCTATAGTTTTAGCTCTACTCGACGTTTACGTTCCTGATCGCAAGGATTTAAAACGCAGTTAGAAGCCGTTTAGGCTTTAAATTCTATGTTCAACGAAACGTGAAGTGTACAATGGTGATGTCTATGCTAGTGTCTCATTATTTCAATGGGGAGATCATCCATGACGTTCAAGAAAACACTCACTTCAGTCTTGTTATCAGCACTATTTATTGCGCCAGCCTTTGCCGCTTCTCATGCTGCTTCAGACGCTATTAATGCTGCGGTTGCCAGCCCTGAGCGACCAGAATCTGAGCGGAACCGCGATGCCAAACGCAAACCAGCCGATGTTCTAGACTTTATCGGGATAGACTCTGGTGGTCGTGTCGCTGACCTTATGGGCGGCGGGGGCTACTATACAGACCTCCTAAGCCGGACAGTTGGTGATGAGGGCAGTGTCATTGCCTTTATCAACTATTATGTACGGGGTCGCTTTATGGGTACTTTCGGAAAAGACGGGGTATGGGAAAAACGTTTAAGCAGCGAGCAATGGTCAAAAAACGTTACGCCGCTCGTTGATGATTTTGAAAATTTTAAGTCAGATACTCCATTAGATGCTGCGATAATGGTGATGTTTTATCATGATACAGCTTGGCAAGGTACCGAGCGCGACAAAATGAACACGGCCATCTTTGATGCCTTAAAGCCTGGTGGTGTTTATGCTGTCATTGATCATTCAGCTGAGATCGGTTCAGGGATACGCGATGTTAAAACACTCCACCGTATCGACCGCGACTTTGTAGTAAAAGAAATCACAGCTGCTGGCTTTGAACTTGTTGGTGAAAGCGATCTGCTTTCAAACCCAGCTGACACCCGCGATTATCATGTATTCCGCGATTTTCAGACCAACAGGGACAGCACAGACCGCTTTTTATTAAAATTTAGGAAACCTGAGTAACGCCCTAGTCTATTTTATAGGCCCAGCTTTCGCACGTGTAGGCACCTTTGTTGTATTCATAACGAACGCATTCACGCGAACTGTTAGAATATGTTTTTTCTTGCTGTGTATAGTCGCCTGAGTGGTGGTGAGACCTGTGATTATCACCGCTTGCAGCGGCATCTGAACCAATGATTGCGCCAAGTGTGCCGCCGATTACAGCCCCAGCTGTGCGATTGCGCCCGCCGTCTAGCTCCGCGCCAATAACAGCCCCTAATATACCCCCAACAATCGTTCCTGCTGCTTTATTGCTCATACCGTGTCTGTGGTAGTCGTCATACTCATAACGGTGACCGTCGTGATAATTGTAATAATAAGGGTCCATATGCCCATTATATGAGTAATCATACCCATGTTGATGGCGATGAGGATTATAGTAATAACCACCATACCCATAAAAAGGGTAATTAAGATATACGCCTACGCGTGAACGGTTACGATGCTTTCTTTGATGTTTATACGTATGCGACCGTGCAGATTTATGCCCCGATTTATAGCCGTTTTTATAGCCATTTTTATAAGCTGATTTATACCCAGATTTGCGACCTTTTGTGTTGTTTTTATAGTCTGACTTATGGTTCTTATTATTGTTGCTATGACTTGCATTACGGTCAGCATGGCCGCTTTTGTGACCCTTTTTATACGCAGAGCTTGACTGATTCGTAACATGTTTTTGATACTTACGATCAAGGTGGCTATCTCTTTTGGCGACAGCTGGCGAGGCTATAGCTGTTAAAGATAAAGCCCCCGCAAAGCCTAAAATAATCGCATATCGTATAGCAGTTTGTTTTCGCATTTTTCGCTCCTGTCATCTACGGTAGCAGCAGTATAGCTGGTGTGTCTGAACACAATCTGAATGAATTGTGGCGATAAAGTGAAGGCCAAAAAAAAGGTTAAAAATAAAGGCCTCAGCGTTACGCCAAGGCCCTAAAAGTCTTAAAAGCTTTTTTATGTTTAAAAGTCTATTTATATCGGTTCGACTTATCCCAAGAGACTTTGCGAATAATAAAATCATTATTCGTTGGTCTCGCTATAGAAGATACAGTGTCCCAAACTTAATCCAACCTAGCCATCCAACTTTGGCTTTAAAAGCTGGTTGACAATCGCAGGGTTTGCTTGACCGCCCGTTGCTTTCATCACTTGGCCCACAAAAAAACCAATCATCTTGACTTTACCATCACGGTACTGTTGCACTTGCGCTGGGTTCGCGACGAGAAGATCATCAATAATTTTCTCAATCGCACCTGTATCCGAGACTTGCTTCAAGCCCTTTTCTTCGACAATTTTTTCTGCGCTGTCACCCGTTTCGAACATAATTTCGAAAACGTCTTTTGCTGTGCGGCCCGAAATTGTACCATCCTCAATAAGACCAAGCAATTCAGCGCCCTGAGCAGGACTTACTGGGCAGTCACTTAATGTTTTGCCTGCTTTGTTAAGGGCACCAAACAAATCACCCATCACCCAATTCGCCGCCTTGGCAGCTACAGCAGAAGCTTTTTTGCCTGACGCATCAACAAGTGCAGCAATAAGTTCTTCAAAGAAATCAGACGATTCTTTTTCCGCGACCAACACCCCTGCATTATAATCACTGATACCAAAATCACTTACAAAACGGTGATGCTTTGCATCAGGCAGTTCTGGCAAGCTTTCACGCGCTGCAGCGATAAAATCATCATCAAATTCAACAGGTAACAAATCGGGGTCAGGGAAATAACGATAGTCATGGGCTTCTTCTTTTGATCGCATGGACCGTGTTTCGCCCTTCACAGGATCAAACAAACGTGTTTCTTGGTCAATGTGTCCACCATCCTCGATAATATCCACTTGACGTCGGGCTTCTATTTCTATCGCTTGGCGGACAAAACGGATCGAGTTGACGTTTTTAATTTCGCAGCGTGTGCCAAGGGGTTCCCCAGCACGGCGCACCGAAACATTAACGTCAGCCCGCATACTACCTTGTTCCATATTGCCATCACACGAACCAATATAGCGCAGAATTGTGCGCAGTTTTCCAACATACAGGCCAGCTTCTTCGGGGCTTGCCATATCAGGTTTGGAAACAATTTCCATCAAAGCAACGCCCGATCGGTTCAGATCAACATAAGTCATTTGTGGATGCTGGTCATGCATGGATTTACCAGCGTCTTGTTCTAGGTGGATACGCTCCACATCAATATCCTTGCTGGTGCCATCTTTTTTGTTGATGGTAATTGTGCCTTCCCCGACAATCGGATGCTTGAACTGGCTGATCTGATAGCCTTGCGGTAGGTCAGCATAAAAATAATTCTTGCGATCAAACACTGAAAACTTGTTGATTTCGGCACCCAGCGCCAAACCAGTACGCACGCCTTGGCGAATACATTCTGCATTTATCGTTGGCAACATCCCGGGCATCGCTGCGTCCACTAAGCTTACTTGTGTATTTGGCTCTGCCCCGAACGCGGTGGCCGCGCCTGAAAAAAGTTTAGCTTTTGATGTCACCTGGGCATGGACCTCCAACCCAATTACGACTTCAAAATCATCACGTGTTCCTTGAATGATATAGGTCATGCTCTTACTCCCACCAAATTGCAGGGGCACCAAGATCACCTGCCGCTGCTTCGATTACACCACATGTTTTAAGAACATTTGCTTCGTCCCAAGGCTGACCAAGAATTTGCAAACCAAGCGGCAGTCCATCGCTGCTCAGACCCGCAGGAACGCTTGCCCCTGGTAATCCAGCTAAGCTTGCTGGCACCGTAAACACATCATTTAAGTACATTGCTAGCGGGTCATCGGATTTCTCACCCATCGCAAAGGCTGCACTTGGTGCAGTTGGCGTCAGGATCACATCACACTTTTGGTAAGCGGTTTTAAAATCATTGCTAATAAGTTGGCGTACCTTTTGGGCTTTTAAGTAATAGGCGTCATAATATCCCGCAGACAAAACATACGTGCCGATCATAATGCGGCGTTGCACTTCTTCGCCAAATCCTGCCGCGCGGGTGGCTTCATACATGTCTTCTAAACTTGCACCCATTGGGGCGCTGCGCAAGCCATAACGTACACCATCATAACGCGCTAAATTACTAGATGCCTCGGCGGGTGCGATGATATAATAAGCTGGCAGAGCGTATTTTGTATGCGGCAAGCTAATATCAATGATTTCTGCACCTGCGTCTTTTACCCAAGCAATTCCTTTATCCCAAAGGGCTTCAATTTCCTTAGGCATACCATCTAAGTGATATTCTTTTGGAATACCTATCTTCATGCCCCGAATATCACCTGTAAGTGCCGCTTCAAAGTTTGGTACGTCCATTTGTGCGCTTGTACTATCTTTGGCATCAAATCCACAGACGCTTTCCAGCATAATTGCACCGTCACGGACACTGCGCGTAACGACACCTGCTTGATCAAGGCTGCTTGCAAACGCCACCATCCCATATCGGCTACAACGGCCATAGGTTGGCTTGATGCCAAATGTTCCAGTAAACGCCGCAGGTTGACGGATGGACCCACCCGTATCACTGGCTGTTGCGCCCATGGCTGTGAAAGCAGCGACAGATGTTACTGACCCACCGCTAGACCCACCAGGAACAAAATCAGCGTTGCTGCCCTTAGCGCTCCCTTTAGCGCGCCAAGGATTTTTAACGGGACCATAATGGCTTGTTTCATTCGATGACCCCATCGCGAATTCATCCATATTCAGCTTGCCCAGCATCACTGCCCCGTCATCCCACAGATTTTGTGTGACTGTGCTTTCATATTCCGGCACAAAACCATCCAAAATATGACTACATGCGGTTGTGCGCACGCCTTTGGTTGCAAATAAATCCTTGATCGCCACAGGAATGCCCGTCATGGCAGTAGCATTGCCAGCTTTGATGCGTTCATCGGCAGCTTTGGCATTTTTTAGGGCAATCTCAGGCGTTTTGACAATAAAGGCATTCAGCGGTGAGGATGCTTCAACAGCTTTGATGTGGGCTTCGGTCAGCTCCAAGCTTGTCAGATCACCCTTGGCAAGGGCATCCCGCGCCTCAGCAATTTTTAATTTCGTTAAATCTGTCACGTGTCAGCCCTTATTCAATCACTTTTGGTACAGCAAAAAAGCCGTATTCGCCTTGCGGTGCATTTATTAACACTGCGTCACGCTTGTCGCCATCACTGACCTCATCAGCACGCCAGCGCAGTTTGGTGTCAACGGGGCTAGCCATTGGGGTGATATTATCCGTATCAACCTCATTCAGCTGCTCAATCCAACCCATAATATTACTCAGTTCACCTGCTAAGCCTTCAAGCCTATCTTCTTCAATTTTAATACGTGAAAGCCGCGCAATCTTCGCAACTGTTGCTTTATCAATGTCAGACATTGGGAAATTCCTTGACGATCCGTGCAGAATAGAAATTCTAAAAAGGCGGTTTCTTTATAAATCTGCCACCCAGTGCGCGGGAACATTACCTCTAGCAGCCAAAGACTTCAAGATGATATTGATGATTTTTATCCCAATTTCATATTTTATTGCCACTGGTACAGATGCTATGATTTGTCGCCACCCATAAAGTCTGTACAATCTGGTCGTAATTTTTACTTACAGATGCATACAAGCGAGTAATGAAATGCAGAATACGATTATCATTTCTAAGGCGGAAATCAAGGATGCCCGACACGTTAATACGTTTGTAAACCATATTTTTTCTGTTGCGCAACATTTAATCAGCACGCCGTCCGAAGCCGATATGGGATATTGGAAACGCCGACATTGGATCACCCGAAAAACTGCCAGCCCTTTAGAAACATGCTTTTTGGCAAAGGAGAACAGCAAAATAGTTGGTATGCTTGAGTGTTGGAGCGATCACCGCCTGCGCGTCAAGCATGTGACAACATTTGGCATGTCTGTGCATCCAAATTATCAAGGCCAAGGGATCGGATCGGCCCTTTTAGAAACTTATATATCATGGGTAAGCAATCATAAGATTTTACAAAAAATTGAATTACATGTTCATAGTGATAATGAACAGGCTATTATGCTTTATGAAAAGTTCAGTTTTCAGCGTGAAGGATCGCGCAGAGCAGCGGTAAAATATCAAGATGGGCGCATTATTGATGACTATCTTATGGCAC
>JABABO010000153.1 GCA_014238195.1 Kordiimonadaceae bacterium
TCCATCGGATGGTGCCTGTATTTTATTTTGGCGAAATTTCTGTAATTGACCTGGCACACTATGGTCATGCCAATTGGATTGAAAACCTGTGGTCAGGATACTTGCTCCCCAAGACACAGCAATATTTATGGACCCTGCAATCACACAGTACCAAGGCCAAGCAATGTTTGGACGTTGCAGGCCAGTAGCTTGCCACAGTGGATCAACAAGCCCAACCATCCCCTCAAAAGGTACAAAAAACAATAACCCGATAAGACCAGCAGCAACACCGATCAATAAACCTTTTTCAGTGGTGTGTTTTGAAAAGAAACCCATACCAAACATGGCAAGCTTCGCCCCTATCACATAAGCCCCAACTTTAGACATGGTTTCCAAAATCGACCCAGTGCTTGAGGCAAAAGCAATAGCGATTGGAATAACAAGAATGCCCCACAGAACTGTAAATATCCGCGAAGCTGCTAGGTAGTGTTTTTCATCAGCATCTGTTTTCCAGAACATTTGATAAAAATCTGTTACCGAGATTGTCGCTAATGAATTAAAAGCCGATGACGTTGACGACATAGAGGCCGAAAGTATAGCAGCCCCCAGTACACCCATCAGCCCAGGAATTGCTAGGCTTTCAGCGAAGATCAAAATAATTTCGTTTGGTTGATCGAACGGTTTGCCCTTAAAGTGCGCGTACAATAAAGCCCCGATAAAGAAAAATATAAAATATAATATGAAGGACGCAAACCCCATCATCATATATGATTTTTTTGCGTCCCCAATTGTTTTGGCAGCCAGAGCACGTTGCACCATAAATTGGTTAGCGCCATAAACAGTGACATGATAAAGCGTCATGGCAAAAACACCTGCCCAGATGGTTGGCGGGACCGATAGATCAAAATCGGTATTAATGGGGTTTAATTTACCATTTGCCTTTAAGAACGTTAATGCATCAGAAAGCGGGCTAATGGCACCAAGCAGGTAAGCGAGAATAATTATTGCACCGATCAGTAGAATAATTCCTTGCAAAACATCGGTCCAAATCACGGCATTCATCCCCCCCATTAATGTGTAAACCAGAACGATCGCAGTCATCATGATAATTGCAAACACTGTGTCCATGCCCGTGACATACGTGACCACCACAGCTGTTGCGGTAAGTATAGACGCCGCACCAATAGACATGGTAAACATAAAGGTTAGCCCCATTACAGTGCGAGATGCGCGACCAAAGCGACGTTCTAAATATTCATAAATCGAAGCAACACCGCTATTGTAAAAGAAAGGGATAAAGAAAACGATGCAGATAAAAATCACTAAGGAATAGTTGATGTGAATGGCAAGGGCTGCCATACCATCCCCATAAGCCCATGCTGGACCACCAAGGAAGGACAAGGCGCTTACATATGTCGCAACTACCGAGACACCAATCGCCCACCAAGGCGCTGAGCGGTCGCCCAAATAATAATCCTCTGCGCCTTTGACGCGCCGGCTCATGGCCCAACCAAGCAATAAATTGCCGATCAAATATAAAAAGACAATCGACCAGTTTAAAACGCCAAAAGCTTCCATGATTTCCATCCTTTTTTATTGCTGAGGCTATAGTAAAACATTTTTGACTTCGAATGCAATAATTATTGATTGACCTGCTAGAATATGCTTATGTGCCTGTGAATTTAAGATAACACAACGCACGAGTTTTGGAGATGAAGCATGCTGGCAAAAGATCTGAAAGACTTTTTTAAACCGTACCGCATCGCCGCGGAAACCTTTGCCCCTGAATCGGTGCAAGCCACCATTCAGCAACTATTTTCACCAAATGCCACAATACACATGTGCTACCCGTTTGGTGATTTATCAGACGGGAATGCTTATTTTACACAGTGTCTAGCACCTTTAAATCAAGCAATCCCAGACTTGGAACGCCGCGATATGATCTTGCTTGCAGGAACCACCCCTGAAGGGCAGGACTGGATTGGCGCTATGGGAAATTACATGGGGACATTTTTATCACCTTTCCTTGACATTCCCCCAACGGGCCACTTGGTGCATATGCGGTATCATGAATTTTACCGCGTCGATAATGGTATGATAACGGAAATGCAGGCGATTTGGGATATCCCAGAATTAATGATGCAAGCTAGTGCGTGGCCGATGGCGCCGCAGCTGGGTGCATATTTATGCACACCGCCCCCGATGTCTGGGGATGGTCTAACGGTAAGCGGTGACGGTCAGATGGCCTATGATCATGTGGTTGCTATGCTCACAGACCTTTGTAAATACCCAAGTAATCCTGACCCCAAAATCATGTGCCTTGATCGCTACTGGCATCCACGCTTTAATTGGTATGGGCCTGCTGGCATTGGGGCAATGCGGGGCATTTCTGGCTTTCGCAACTGGCATCAAATCCCTTTTCTGCGGGGTATGCCTGACAGAAAATTAGATGCGTTGGGTGATTTGGAATCGCATTGGTTCAGCGAAGGGGATTATGTGTGTGAAACAGGTTGGCCGAATATGCGACTTACACTATCGGGGGATGGTTGGATGGGTATCGCTCCATCTGGGAAGCAAGTCCTGTTACGTAGCCTTGATTTCTGGCGAATGGAGGGCAAGCGCATACGTGAAAACTGGGTTCTTATTGATCTATTGGATTTATATCATCAAGTCGGTGTTGATGTGCTTGGACGCATGAAAGAATTTAATAATGCCCGCACTATAGGTCCGATATCAGTTCCATCTGGATTAGATGCGCCGTAGAAATTCCGGCTTGCGTTGCGTATTGCCAAATGCAGAGAATTTTAATCCCCACAATTTCCCCCTTTGAAGGGTTGAGTGTGTTTGCAAAACCTGCGCAAAGGCTATAAATAAACTTTGCAAAATGCGAAAATGCATTGCAAAATGAAAAAGCAAAATGCAATAAAACCACAGGAAAGGTGAAATTTGTTTGATATACAGTCCAATATAAGCGGCATGAGAGTTGCAAAATAGTAGCCTGATCAAGTGCAAAATGAAATTTTTGCCACTATGCAAACCCCAATATGCGAATTATTTTTTGCACAACAAAGGACTTAATCATGCGCGGACTTTTATTTACGGAGTATTTTGATTTTATATCGGAGTTTTTAGATGCCGATGCGCTCGAAGATTTATTAGAGACCATGTCAGGCCAGATTACGGGTGCCTATACCAGTGTCGGGGATTATAGTTTTGATGAGTTTTTAAAAATCCATACGGGTGTGTGCCAAGCGCTTGACAAAGACAGTAACGACCTAGCGCGGCAATTCGGACACTTTCTTTTACAAAGATTTAAAGCGCTTTATCCAAATTATTTTGAAGGGGTTGCAAGTGGATTAGATTTTCTAGAAAAAGTCAGTACGCATATTCATATGGAAGTTAGAAAATTATATCCAACCGCCAATCCGCCTGACATCATTTTAGATAAGTTAGGGGACAAGTATATTTTGCGTTATCGCTCTCATCGCCCCTTAGCATCGGTCGCGCGGGGTTTAACCGAAGCTTGCCTTATATCCTTTAAGGACCCGTACCATATAACGAGTGAAAATCATCTGGAGAGCGAAACACTCTTCACCCTTGAAAGGGTCGCATGAAGCAACAACCAACTATAAAGACATTAACAAGACAGCTAGAACGGGAACGAACAGCCCGTAAGGAAGCTGAACACCTGCTTGAAGAAAAAAGCATCGCGCTTTTTGCATCAAATAGTAATTTACAACAGTTAAATGCCAATAAAGAAGCATCTTTACATGTTTTGGGGTCTTTTGCGATTGCGATCACGACCATGGTTGATGAAATTGACGTCGTTTGGTACCTCGCAAAAGAAGTCGTAGCAAAATTAGGATTTATAGACTGCGTTGTTTATATGCATGACGCAGACAGTGGCGCGATTGTGCAAACAGCTGCGATAGCAGAAAAAAACCCTAATGGCAGGCAGATCGTCAATCCGCTTCGTATTCCTTTAGGCGAAGGTATAACAGGCACTGTTGCTTTGACTATGGAAACGGAACTTATTCATGATGTGACAGATGACCCACGCTACATCAGTGATGTTATGGAGGGCGGGTCTGAGGTCTGTGTACCGCTTGCTCATGCAGGCCAGTTGATCGGTGTGTTAGACTGCGAACATCCAGAAAAAAACCACTTCACGGATGCTGACCTATATATTTTAAAAACTGTTGCGTCATACGCCAGCGCTAAAATAGCGGAACGCCGCGCCCACAGTGACGCCCTGTCAAAAGCACAAGCCTTGGAAGGTCGTGTTCATCAATTGACCCAGCTTAAAAATGAGTTAGAAATTGCAAAAGAAAAATCTGAGGAAACCAGCGCACTAAAATCTAAATTCGTTGCCACAATTAGCCATGAAATTCGCACACCCTTAACGGGGATACTCGGTAGTTTGGATTTATTATTGGATGAAAATTTGACATCGCACGCGAAAACTTTGGTCTCGATGGCTAGGTCCAGTGGCCAAATGCTGCAAACACTTTTAAATGATGTCATTGATTTTGCCCGGACGGAAGCGGGGCACTTACAATTAGAACCAACGATTTTTAATGTTCGGGACCTTCTGGCATCAATACAAACCTTTTGGCATCCACATATTGATGCGCATGACCTGGAACTGAACATAAATTTAGATTTTTCAATCGCCGCACAATATTGGGGAGATGTAGGCAGGTTACGGCAAATCATAAATAATTATGTTTCCAACGCTTTGAAATACGCCAAGTCGAGCAAAATAGTGATCAGCATCAAGCACATCGCATCAGATGATACAAACCATCTCCATAGGCTGAAATTTTCGGTGCGCGATTTTGGCCCTGGAATTAGCCCGGTGGAACAAGAGAAACTTTTCAAAGTTTTTTCGCGGTTATCGTCTAGCCGACATGACCAAGGCGATGGGGCTGGGTTAGGATTAGCGATTTGTAGTCAGCTTGCGCAAGCAATGGACGGCGAGGTCGGGGTTACCTCTACTTTTGGAGAAGGGGCTGAATTTTGGTTTGAATCAAACTTTAAAATGGTTGAAAATTTGGAGGGTATTAATAGGCCGGTTTTAGAAACGCAAAACCTTTTAGCTTTACCTGAAGTTCTGGGCAGGACACCCCGCGTACTTGTTGCAGAAGACGTGCAAACCAATCAAACCTTAATCCGCCTGACTTTAGAAAAATTTGGCTGTAATGTCACGATTGTCAACAATGGTATTGAGGCTGTGGAATCTGCAAGCAAACATGCTTATGATGTCATTTTTATGGACATTGCCATGCCTGTGATGGATGGCATTACCGCGACAAAACGTATCATAAAATTAGTGGGGCACGCCGCCGCATCGCCGATTTTTGCCCTGACAGCCCACGGCATGGATGAAGATCACTCCGAGATAACACAAGCGGGCATGCTAGGTATTGTCACAAAACCATTTAAACCCAAAGACTTGTATAATGTGGTGCAGCAATGTTGTAAAAATGCGGATTTAAGTAAGCTGGCTGAGCCACCAAAACAAGAGACTGTGAGCAATAACACATTGGTAAATAACGCAACAAAATCGTTTGATGAAGATCAAATCTCTGCATTGTTAAATGAGCTTGATCATGCGAGCAAAGATATGCTTATCACCCAAACCATTCAAGACCTAAGGGCAGCACATGGCACGTTAAAAAATGGTCTAGAACATAGCGATATTGATGTGATAGGCGCTGAAGCACATAAATTACAAAGTTTATGTGGGACTTTTGGCCTTTTGCATTTACAAAAGCTGGCAGAACAAACAAATACTGTTTGGAAACGGCACCATATAAAGGACTGTCAAAAGTATGGTGTACTTTTGGAAGGGTCATTGGGCAGTGGTATTCAGGCCCTTGCAACGTACCAACAGTCCCTTAATCAAATCGAAGGCAAGGAGAGCAATGATGTCTACCCATGTCCATAAAATTCTTATTATTGAAGATGTTTTGTCTATGGCCATGCTGTATGGAAAACAATTGGAAGCTGAAGGCTATGAAGTACACATAGCCGAAGACCTTGCAAAAGCCCATGATACTCAAAATAAATTTCACTTTGATATGCTGCTGCTTGATCTAAATTTACCTGATGGTGATGGCTTATCGTATCTTGAATCTCATCGTGGTACCGATTTGGAAACTCCAGCGATTGTCATTACAGCGGACGCTTCGCTCACCAATGCTATTCATGCTATGAAACTTGGCGCACTGGATTATCTGGTGAAGCCTTTTTCCGAAGGCCGTTTAATCACGACGGTTAATAATACGTTAGAGCGTGTTGCTTTGCGCACACAAGTCGATAGTTTGCGTCAAGCGACGCATAAAAATGATATGTTTTGTGATTTCGTTGGCAATTCTATGGCGATGCAAAGTGTTTACAGAACGATTGAGCATGTTGCCTCGTCTAAGGCAACGGTCTTTGTGACGGGTGCATCGGGAACTGGTAAAGAATTATGTGCAGAAGCTATTCATAAATGCGGCCCACGCGCAGGCAAACCCTTTGTTCCAGTGAATTGCGCTGCTATCCCGCATGATCTATTAGAATCTGAATTATTTGGTCATTTGAAAGGGTCCTTTACTGGGGCAATTGCTGACAGAAAAGGGGCCGCCCGTGAAGCAGAGGGCGGAACCTTGTTTTTGGATGAAATGTGCGAGCTGGATTTAAATTTACAAAAAAAGCTTTTACGGTTTTTGCAAACCAGCACGGTGCATCCTGTTGGGGCTTCAAAACCCCAAAAAGTCGATGTGAGAGTGGTCTGTGCGACAAACCGCGATCCCTTACAAGAAGTGCGTGAAGGCCGTTTTCGAGAAGATTTATATTTTCGCTTAAATGTAGTTCCGTTGCACTTGCCCAATTTGAATGAGCGTGAAAATGATGTGCTGGATTTAGCAGAATTTTTTCTTAATAAATATTCTATTGAGGAAGGGAAAAATTTCCAAGGATTCGCTCATGAAGCGGAAGCGGTATTGCGGACACACACGTGGCCTGGTAATGTGCGGGAACTTGAAAATACCATTCGACACATCACTATTTTGCATGACGGGGACAGTGTGCAAGCAAATATGTTTCCGGAACAAAACATATCTGGGTCCGTTCAACACAAGTCTCAGCAAAATTCATTAGGGGCAACCGCACATGTCGTGGCAGCTAACCCGCCACCGAATACGGTCACAGCTGATGCTGTTGACACGGGGCTGATCTCTTTAGCTGAAATAGAACGCAAAGCCATTGAAAGCCGTATATCTGCGTTCGGTGGTAGCATACCCCGCGCCGCAGAATCGCTGGGGGTTAGTCCATCTACGATCTACCGCAAGAAAGAAACGTGGAAATAATAAAAGCGAGACCAATAAATAATAAGATTATTATTTATTGATAAGTCGAACCGAAATAAAAGCGAGACCAATGAATAATGATCTTATTATTTATTGATAAGTCGAACCGAAATAAAAGCGAGACCAATAAATAATAAGATTATTATTTATTGATAAGTCGAACCGAAATAAAAGCGAGACCAATGAATAATGATCTTATTGTTTATTGATAAGTCGAACCGAAATAAAAGCGAGACCAATGAATAATGATCTTATTATTCGCTCAGTCCCTTGGGGATATTTTGAGCCGACATAAAGACTTATAGCCAAATGGGAGGATCAAAATTCACTGTATTTGGCTATAAGTGATCTTCTTCACTCAATAAACTTTCAAGCTTTAGTACCGTGTCTTGGTACGCAGGCGTGCTAGGTGACAGGCGAGATGCACGCTGAGCCATCGCGAGGGCTCTATCTAAATTTTCACCTTTTTCGCCTAAACGGAACGCTAAATTATTAAGCGCAATATGGTGGTTTTTATCGATAGTGATGATTTTGCGGTAGGCTATTTCCGCTAGGTCTTCACGGGACATACTTTGACCGATGCCAGCGAGCAAGGACAATCTTTCTATCAACAATGCATCTAAGGGCGCGTTATTCCTGTATAAACTTACTTCTAAGTAGGTCTGGGCTTCCCAAACACGGATTAATTGTTCGGCGCTTAGAAAGTCACTGTCAGAGAAGTGATATAAAGCCATGCGGAGCGATGTCACGGCAGTTTTAACATCGATCCGCACGGCGGCGGCTAAGCTTCGTTGATACGATGCATAATCCTTAAAAAAGGCATAACAATCACTGGCAAGAAGATGCAGGAGGCTGTCGTTTGCATTATAGGCTAATCCACCACGAAGGATATTAAGGGCTTTGGCTATATGCTCCTGTGTTCCTGAATTCATCAGGGCTTGCGCTTTAGCCTTGCGCCATAGTAAGGATTCGTTCGGGCTGTTTTCTTGCAGCAAGTTCGCCTGTACTAAGGACAGCTTCATTCCTGCATCAGCAGCAAGGTGCCAAGTTTTTAAATCGCTTGGGTGCAGCGATAAATATTTCATGAAACATGGTAGATCAGTTGTTTGGCAATCCGTTGCTTGGTATGATTGGAATTTTTTTATCTGAGGGAGCGTATATCCAAAATTAGTCGAGATAATTGTATATTTTTCGGCAAGTAATTTTTCCCCGATTTGCTGGAACAAGACGGCTTTCAAACCCGATATAACGGGTGAGTTTTTCAATAAATCAGTCATCATATTCAGGGCATCAATCAGGGGGCTGACATGTATTGTTTTTTGTGAAAGCAACGTCAGTAACCTATGCCAATGATCTGAGGCGAATTGACCATAGTGGTAGGTATGATTTTCTGCATCAAAATTACTGTCACATATCTTGTCCTTAACAAGACTTGCTAGGCACACAATCAAATGAATTTCACCTGGCATTTTGCCGTTTATTTTCCGATCTAAAAAGTCTTGGTTTAAGCGCTTTAAATCTTGCTCCCGCCACATTAAACGCGCAAGTCGTGTGATTTGTTGCGGTGATAATTGGCGCTCTGGTTGGTCTAATAGGGTAATGACCGCCTTACCATGGCCTTTGGCGCTAAGCAGTGATGTTGCTATGCTTAAATCATGGCCTGATAACGAAGCGGCGATTTCACGCAATCGACCTTGCGACATATATGTTGCATTTGGCCGTATTAAAAATGCGGCAAAATCATCATAGGGTGTTTTGGCGCTAAGGCCCTCTATCCCCAGCCGGGATAAATAAGATTTTTGAAAATCTGAAAGAGGCGCTTTATGTAAATTTTCAATAGCTTTATTGATCAGGTCCTCGTCATTTAATTCATGTGCCGCTGCCAAAAGAATGAAAGAAGCTTTAATCGAGCTTTCATCTTTCAAAACATTGATGGCGTCTTGCCACTGCGCATTGACCAAATAAGCGGAGGCAAGGGCTAATCGGTCTTGACTGCTCTCATCTGCACTTAATTGCATACGTGATAGTCTTAAGGTTTGTGCTAAATTGTTTGAATGTGCACTGGGGACATGAACCATCGCAGCTTTTAATATTGCATAGACTTGGGGCTGATCTGCCGCCCTACATTTTTCAGACATAACATAAGGGGTTAAGGTATCTATTGCAGCTGCGTACTGTTGTTTCTCAAGGTTATTTTTGGCTTGTTCAACCCATTTTTCGCAAGAAGATTTTTCAGTATGCGCTTTGAAATAAAGCACCGTTAGTAAAACTGACACCAGAACCCCAAAAGCTGTAATGCATATTCGTTTCATTTTATGTACCTTTGAATGTGGCTAAAGTTTGAATAAAATTTTCGGCGGCCCCCAAGCGCTCGTCTGCTACAATGTCTAATGTTTCGACAAATTGTATGCGAATAGCACTGGATTTTTTACGTTGATTCTGGAAGCTAGAATATTCAATAACCCCTTGAGAAAATTGAAAATTGCTGGCTGTGAAATAGTCAATTTTGGATGTATCACTCAGGTGCTTTTTAGTGTGATCAGAAACAACCCAGCCCATGGCTTCGAAGCATAATTTACTGCTGTGTTCGCGGGATTTTTTAACATTATCGTGGCGAATGTAAGTCATAAGCATTTCTCGCTTACCCGATGGGTGTCGATAAATTCGCCTAAAAAGATGATCAGCATCAAGAATACGGACTTCTTCGGTGGGGATATCCATATCTTCACCTACCCAACCGTTAATATAATAAGGAAAGGTGGTGTCTGGCAATGTGTAAGGGTTATTATGCGCGTTAGCGCTAGAAACAATAAAATGCAATAGGATACCAACGGAAAAAACCATTAGGGACTGATATGCGATCACAGTTTTTTGTTGCGGCGCAGATACGGCAAAGGGGGTAAATAGAACAATTGGTATTAACCAAACAAGTGGCATGAAGAACCAACCTAGAAAGTCATGAAAAGCGTCCACAATACCCGCAGGTGAATTCAAGTGTAAGATTAACACAACACCTAGACGGATAACATTAAGCAAGAGTGCAAGGGGTACGGCAAACAAAATAACAGCTAATTTTTTATAGGGGCTGGCATGCATTTTGGCGGCGGCGACTAAAGCCCCAAGAAGCGCAGGCCATAACAATAAAGTTCCGCTGCAATCACTGTTTATTGTCGCGACAGCCCCTTCGGATATTACCTGTGATCCATGCCGAATGATGGGCACATTGAAGGCTTGGGCAAGGGACACAAAAACATCAGCTTCAAGAACGGCAAACCAAACCCCAAGGGAAGTTTGTAACACGTAGGGAATGGGAACAAGCATCAATAAGCATAGGAACAAGAATATTGATGTCGATTTATTGATGCGATAGGTTTGTTGTAGCAAAACTGATAACAGGATAACCCCAGAAACGAGGATTAACTTATCGATTTTTAGGCCGTAACCAGCCAGTGCGAATAGTCCAGCGATACACGCCGCAGGCAAAAGATAAGACCGCGGGCCAGATTTTTCCGTTGTGGAACCATAAAGAATAAAACACGCACTCATGAATATAAGTATTGGTGTTTCAAAGCTCTGATCTTGTTGGTAGGCCAATAAGGCTGGCGCAAGCGCAAAGCCTGTTAAAAGCCATAATAACCCGTTTGAAAATAGGTGAGCTTTTTGCGTCCTACTTCGCATTTTTGTTATTCCAAGCCCTGAAACCCATCAAAAATAAGGGTGCGATTAGGGCCGCTACAGGACCAGGCAGAGGCACAGTGCGGGCGATTAATTTTGCAGCGTTCGTAGTGCCGGTATCAATCGCAATCACGATATCATTATAATCTTGATCACCGCCGCCGTATAAGTCCTCTACCCCCATTAATAAGTATGGGCTATCAGGTGTCGCTAGAACGATAAAATGCTCAATCCCATCCGAATTTAAATCTGAATCTGTAAAATAAGTCTGCGTGCCGCCCCCTGCACCATTAGCGATTAGAAATAAATTGAGCTGAGTGTTGGTTTCAAATGTTCCTAAATCAACAAAGTCACCTGCAGCCAGAGGGGCACTTGATGACCGATACGTATTTCCAGTGGGGTCATAGTAAGATGCTGATGTACTGGCGTTAGGGAAAATAAGCCCTGCGTCACCTGATAAGCCATCACTGCTGTCACCCGTATACATCCCAAATGTATTTCTGTATCCTGCTCCTTCCCCTACAAAATAAACCCGTAAATTTGCCTCTTCTGATAAAAATAAATCATTCGGATTTACAGCGATTGCCCCCACATCAATCAGGGCTTGATGCTCCTGTAATGTGTCGTTAACTGTGGATTGCAAGTCGGGCAATGCGTTTTCTGAAAAATCTAAAGAGTCTGCATCAGATCCTGCTAAGTTGACAGGATTTATCGCTTCTAAGCCGAATGGCTGGGCATCTGATTGAACAGGCGAAACCGTGGATGCAAAAGCGGACTGAGTTGTCGTTATCATGCATATTGCACACACCACATAAACAATAATTTGGGGATGTATCTTCATGATCAATCCTTTCTCAAAAATTTAACTTGCACGACAGGCTGGAGAATGCCGCCGACCAGTTGCAGGGATGGGGTAATAGCGGAGACCACCTGATTCCAATTGGATACCCATGTGTTAGGGACATAAACGATATCATCTGGCATAAGTTCCAAGTCAGGTGCTTTGCCTTTTAGAATATCCTTGGCATTCACTAGAAGTAACTGCCCCTCCACCGCTGAATGCGTCCTAATGATCCGAACCTGCGAGATCAGTGCTGATTGTCTTTGAACACCGCCTACGTGCGAAAGGGCTTTCATAAGCGTCATCGGTTCATTGGCAAACGGAACCGCGCCAGCGTTAAGCACAGCCCCTAGCACATAGGCTTTTTTATCCGATTGTGAGGGAACAAATATCGTATCGCCTGCAAGTAATGGAATATTATGGGCTGAGCGTCCTTCCATCAATAAAGCATGTAAATCAACAGCCGCTATTTTTTCATCCCGCCATACACGGGCGCCGCGCAGATAAGCAGCATCCGACACGCCTTGCCCAACACCCAACATTTGCAAAATATCCATCGGGCGGTCCATATAGTAGACGCCAGGCTTATTAAAGGCTCCAAGCAAATACACAGGCCGCGATTTATAGTCAGCAATTTGCACAACAACCCACGGATTGATGAATTGTTTGGCATATGTGGTCTTTAATTCATTTTGTACATCTGCCAGAGTTTTGTTTTTCACCAGCAAGTTTTCTACGTATGGAAGCTGAATATAGCCCAGTCCATCGACTTTAGCATATAAATTACTCATGCCAGCCTCGCCAAATACATTGACAGATAATGTATCACCAGCACCAATTTTATAGATATTTTCCTGTTCAATATTTTTGTCAGTTGGGATTGAAATAGCTTGTATTTCAGTCACAGCTGGACTGGTGCGCGACCCATAAGCACGTATATCTTTTTCATAAGCTTTATCAGCTTTCGTGAAGGGCCTTGTTGACATGCGGTCACTACAAGCTTGCAGGGTTAAACTCGCAATAAGCACGATTGAAACTGTGATTATTTTCATAGGTAAACGGCGGATAATTTTCCGAGCTAAAAACAATATTGTGAGTAAAATAATTGTAAGGTCATAGATGACAGAGCGTTTATATAGATATTGCAGTTCAGCTTCAAAACGTGTTGACCAATCTTCTATGACCGAAACGCCATTATCAAACAAACAAACCTGTCCTAAACTTGTAAGTCCTGGCTTTACTGATAATCTACGCTGAAACCCTGGAATTTGTGCTTCTAGTTCCGCCTGTAAGCTAGGGGCGATAGGACGCGGCCCAACAAATGACATTTCCCCTTTCACTATATTATAGAGTTGGGGTAACTCATCAATCTTCAGGTCCCTAAGAATACGGCCAATCGGTGTAATCATTGGATCGCATTTTGTCACTTTCCGCCCGCGCTTAATATCAGTATCAGCCCCAACTTTCATGGTTCTGATTTTATATGTCGTGATCAGTTTGCCAAATTGCCCTGGGCGTTTTTGACAAAATATGAAGGGGCCCCGTGATGTCGCTTTCACAGCCAAATAAAGCAGCAAAAATAATGGGCTTATACACACTAATATAAAGGCCGCTAATAGCCTTTGCGCCCAGTTCCATGTTGATAAATTTGGTCTTTGGGCCAGCCAGTTTGATTGTCCCAAAGGGAAACTTAAGGCGTGGGTGTCTTGTTTATTATAGTGTGTCAGCATCGTTTTATCCCTGCGTAATGATATAGGGGATATCAGCAAACTTTATGCCAACCCCTAATATTTGCGAAATGATAGGAAAATCGCTCGTTTCCGCTATTTATAAAGGATTTTATAGTTTTGCATTTTGCTAAGAAACCGCTTTGGAATTTGAATTTGCAATTTGCGAATTGCGAATAAAAATTAAGCGGTGTAATAATTATATAATAATAACAGTAGCTTATATCATTTTGAATTATGGCATGTCTGTTGCTCCTTCCTTGTCATGGAAAATTCACAGTCACATATAATTATTGCTGGTGCAGCACCTGACACGGGCAATCACGGCGTTACAGCCTTGGTACAATCAACATTGCTTGGCCTTGAAAAACGCGGCATTCAAAAGTTCACTGTTCTTGATAACGGTAAAGGGACAAGACGTAATCAGCTTGAAAGTTGGGCCAGTCAGGCAACAATTGATCTGATGGGCTTTCGTCCTGGGAAAA
>JABABO010000378.1 GCA_014238195.1 Kordiimonadaceae bacterium
GGCGCTGGTGCATTTCATCCTGACATTATTGATGATTTACCGCCTAAAAACGGCTGTTTTTGATACAGGGGATACAGGGGCATCCGATGTCCGTGTATAATTTTAAAGCGCAATTTGCGGCTGCCGTCGAGCGCGGCGAGAAAACCCAAACCATCCGCGCCCCGCGTAAAAACGGTCATGCGCAGGTTGGCGACACGGTCAAGCTTTATACAGTGCTGCCCACAAAAAAAGGCGCTGATATGTCTGAGTGGCCCGTATCGCTGCGTGTCCAAAATATGCCGCGATTGCGCAGCAACCCTTTGTTAATGTCAAGCGTGGGGGCCGCCAAGTGACTGCCCCCATCACATATATGTCCTTTTGTAGTGGGATTGAGGCCGCCAGCGCGGCGTGGCAGCCGCTCGGTTGGCAGGCGCTAGCGTTTAGCGAGATTGACCCCTTCCCGCGCGCAGTGCTCAAGCAGCGCTTTAACGCCCATGACGCCCGGTGTGGGCGAGCAGCAGGGACCGTGCCTTTGTTTGGCGACTTTACCGCTTTGCGCGTGCGCCATTTTGAACGGCTGGGGATCCCGCTGCCCGATATTCTCATTGCAGGGACGCCGTGCCAAAGTTTTTCACAAGCAGGCAAGCGGTTGGGCTTGAACGACCCGCGCGGCGCGCTGAGTTTGCACTATTTAAGGATCGCTCATGCCATCGACACCGCACGCAAACACTCAGGGCTGCCTGGACTTGTCCTCGTCTGGGAAAACGTCCCAGATGTCTTGGGCGACCGATCAAACGCCTTTGGGGCCTTCCTGGCAGGATTTTTTGGGGGCGATCAAGCCATACCATATCCAACCGACCCGCGCGGACAGCCCACACGTTGGGCAGATGCGGGTGTGGCAAGCGGGGCAAGCGCAATCTGCGCCTGGCGGCTTCTTGACGCACAATATTTCGGCGTCGCCCAACGCGGCGCAGAAATCACCTCCGATGGCACATGTCCGACGCTCACCTGTAATCATGAAGCGCCAATCGCCTTTAATTGCAAACAAACAAGAATAGCAGCAGGGAAGGTATCACCGCCGCTACGGGCGATGGGTAGCCGTGACGGTAAAAATTCAGGGGGGGGGTCATGGGGGGGGTCATGGGGCGGTTGCGCTGCACAATAACCAAGACACCGCCGTGCGGCGTTTAACACCCGTTGAGTGCGAACGCCTCCAGGGCTTCCCTGATGGTCACACGCGCATCGTTTGGCGCGGCAAAGACCCCGCCAATTGCCCCGACAGTCACCGCTATAAAGCCATCGGCAACAGCATGGCGGTGCCCGTGATCGCGTGGGTCGGGGCGCGCATCGATGCATCGATTAAATAAAACCAAGGATACGCCGCATGACTGAGAATACCACCACCCCAATTTTAAAAACGATGGGGGCTGACATCGATCTTGAAGGTGTGCCGCAAGACCTAGTCGAGGCAATGATTCTGTATGATGAAATTCGCCAAAATTTTCATTGTTATGATGTCGCGGATAGAAAGGCACGACTATCTGGCAGCGCCGCATTGCAACGTCTGGCGGCCTTATCGAAGCGCCAGCATCACCCCATGAAATACATTAGGACCCTATTAGGACACTATAATGAGTGAAAAAGACCAAAAAAACTATCGTGCTCTCATCCGTGAGCCTGAGCGCCGCGCCCTAACAGGCATCAGCCGTAGCCAGTGGTCTAAACTGGAAAAAGAAATCGATGACACACCGCAGCGCGTTCAATTAGGGGAACGCTCGGTTGCGTGGGTTTACGGAGAAATTATTGATTGGTGCTCCGCGCGCGCGGCAGAACGGACACCGCAGCGGGCAGGCCTAGCCCCTGTTTCTTTATCACCGCCTCTGACACCCCCATCGCTCGAAGGTCCGCCGCCGGTACCTGAGACACAGCAAAAACTAACCAATCTTGCATTAGGGCTGCTCTAGCATCGAGTAAATTAGTCCGCATATAAGCAATTTTAACGCTGGAGCCGAGTTTATGCCCCAGCTGCGCTTCGGACAGCAAGTCTTTATCAGCCAGGTCAGAACACTCCATCGCCCAGTCTTTAAATGACGACCTCATGCCGTGCATGGTAAAATGACCAAATTTATCTGTGTATTGCAAAATTAATTTTCTAATCGCGGTTTCTGAAATAAAATCATTGTTCCCAAGGCCTGGAAACAGGGCTGAATCAGGTCCCGCCCCCTTAGTAAAACGTTTCAGTAAAACCTTTAAAACCGATGAAACTGGAACTGTGTGGGCCATTGCTGTGCCAGCTTGTTTAATCGGCGCTTTCACGCGGTCTGGCGGTATGGCCCAAGCGGCTGCTTTAAAATCAACTTCACCCAGCCGCCCACACCTGACCTCAGACGACCGCAGCGCCGTTAAAACCATCACCAGCAATGCCGTGGCCGCCACAGTGTGGGAGCGCGCTAGAACAGCGACAAAAGCAGGAATGTCTTGATATTTAAGCCGCGGTTGATTCTGTACTTTTTTAACTTTGGAGGGTTTTGGCAAAAGATATTCTAAATTATCGCGCCAGGCGGCGGGGTTGTCACCTGTGCGCAAGCCTTTGACTTTTGCCCAGCCCAGCACTGATTCGATACGCCCGCGCACGCGGCCAGCGGTTTCATTTTTGCTCAGCCAAATCGGTGTCAAAATTGCCAGCACATCATCCTGTGTAATCGATGCAACATCTTTGTCACCAATCACGGGGTAAGCATATGTCTCCAGAGTCGCTGTCCATTGTTTGGCATGCTTACGGTTTTTCCATTCGGCTTGCTTAAACGTTATAAGCTGTGCAGCGCAGTCTTTAAATGTATGGACGGGAGGCGCTGCAGCTGATTCGATAACATTTTCTAGATGCTTCCGCGCCAACGCTTTCGCTGCAATTGGGTCTTGCCCAAGCGCAAGGATTTCCTTTGCGGCCCGTGTTTTTTCGCGGGCTGCCGCTAAAGTAACATTTTTTAATGCGCCTAAACCCATTTCACGCCGCCGCCCAGCGTGCTGATAGCGAAAAACCCATCGCTTGTTTAAGTCTTTGCTGATATATAAATACAGTCCATCGCCGTCGTGATATTTACCAGACGCACTGAGCGCTTTTACCCCCTGTACCGTAAGACGCTTAATAGCCATTCTCTATCCACCATTCTATCCACCACTTGGGCAGGGCTAGACAGTGCATTACAGTGCATTAAAAAACAAGGGGAATATAAAAGTGGTTTATTTTCATACACTTACAGGTCACTATAAACCAGCACCACCCAAATGGACCGGGTAGGGACAAAGCATTGCTGCTCCATCCCCCCCTAAGAACCGTACGTACAAGTTTCCCTGTATACGGCTCAAGCCTCTCTAAGTCCCTATGATCGATAGAGACCAGTTTGCCGAGATTGTCCCACACTGTGTAATTGCCCCAGACTGTGTATCTGTCTATGACAAATTGGATGAAGGGCTTGCAAATTGTCTATCGCATCTGTCCCACCATGTTGGCGTTCTATGATGTGATGAACGTGCAATCCTTCTTCCACAGTCAAAGGTGTCTGACACCGTGCACACAGGCCTTTCTGGCGCCGCAACAGGGTCGGTTCAAGCCTGCGATGCTCATAGTGAGCAAGCAGTTTTTTGGCTTGTCGTTCCATGAAGTAGCTGTCCCAATCAGGATTGAATGGATTGGCACCCATTCGCACCTTGGCGTGACGTCTGATTTTGGTATTCGCAGCTAAAAGCTGTTTCACCCAATAATCTTCACCAGTTTGGTCGTGTTGGACTTTTGCGGCGAATATCCATTTTCGTCTGCCTTCGGTTATGAAATAGCGTTTCATAATCCAGCCCGCAGGTTTATTAGGATGTCGCCGCTTTGCCCAGCGCCATTGCATTTGCCACAAAGCATGATCCACAAATGTGAATGTCTGCCCTGCTGCCACTGATCTGTGGTAGTTCGTCCAGCCACGAATGACAGGATTAAGTTGCCAGATCAGATGCTGCTGTGCGGCGGCCGCGTTCTTTTTGAACAGGGTTCGACATTTATCAAGAAATGTTTTCACATTGGTTCTTGACGGTTGGACAAGGCATTTGCCTTTGTACTTGCGTACCGTCCAGCCTAAAAAGTCGAAGCCCTTATCAATGTGCGTGATGCGGGTCTTTGTTGTGGAAAGTTCCAAGCCACGTTTGGCAAGGTGTTTTTCCACCAAAGGCTTGACCTCATGTTCCAACAGCTCGGGTGAGCTGCCTGTAATGATGAAGTCATCCCCGTAGCGCACGAAGGCGACTTTGTTGCGTTTATGTCGGTTGGCAAAGCGTGTCGAAGACCCGAAGGTCTCGATCAGCTTATCTTCCAATCCATCCAGCGCGAGGTTGGCCAGCGCCAGAGAAGATTGTCGGGGA
>JABABO010000127.1 GCA_014238195.1 Kordiimonadaceae bacterium
AACAGGCCTTTACCAGCTACAACAATCCCAAAGGCAATGCGGATACAGAGCGCTTTATGAGAACGCTAAAAGAAGAGCGTGTCTGGATCAACGAATGGCCCAGCCCAACCGCATTCTTTAAAGCCTTGGACGATTGGATCAACCAGTATAATAGCAGCTATCTGCACTCAACACTTGGTACTATGCCGCCAGAAACTTTTGAACTGAAATTTAACCAAAACAAACAACAGAAAACTCCCTTAGAAAAGGCTTGCTAAATCAGGGGCAGTACAAATGTCTCTGGATGATCTGGTTTTAATGTTAGAGCCTCATGGTACGTTTTTATGGCTTGAAATACCTTGCCTAAACGGTGATAACTTGATGCTAAAAGGCAGTAGTAAGTTATATTATTGCTCTCATACTTTATAGCTTGGTTAAATAATTTAATTGCCGTTTTAAAATCACCATGCAAATATTGGATATAAGCCATATTGTAATGGGCACCTGCAAATTTCGGGTTGATTGCGATAACCTTTTTCAGACAATCCATCGCATTTTTATAATCTGTTTCGCGGTTATAAAGATATGCAAGAAACATCCATGCCTCAATACTCTTAGGGTTTTGAACGGTGTTTTCATTTGCTAAAGATTTTGCTTTTTGAAAATCAGTGGCTAAAAGAGGCATTAATTTGTCTATTAGGGTCATTATTTTCTTCTAAAATGTTTTGAATTTTCTGCTTGAATACGTTTGAAAAATACTCAGTAAAAATTTTAAATATTGAGAGATTTTAATCATAGAAAAATAATGCTGTCAAGGAACTGAGGAATGTTCCCTTCGCATTTTAAATTAGAGTGCCCATAGACTTTAAACCTATGGATAGACACTAACTTATAAACCTGTAACTGTCAGATAATATCGAAACTAGTACCTATAAATTGCATATTTTTGGACCGCCCTCTGGCAGCCCAATATTTTTAACTTGGTAGCTTTTACTGGTGTTTGCTCTTGTGCTCTTTTTTATTTTTATGCTTATGTATTTGTGCCGTTTTCAACTCATCGACCGTGACTGAACCATCACCATTAACGTCCATTTTTTTGAACTTCTTTATCATACGACTGCCAAATTCCGACAGATCAATTGCTTCATCTTTATTTTGGTCATGCTTGTTCATAAATTCAATGCGTGTAGGAGGGGTACGCCCTTGCATACGCTTATCCATTTTCGCAACTTTTTTGGCAATTTCCTCCTCGCTTAAACCTTTTTCGCGTAAGCGGTCGAGCATTTCTTGCTTAAGCTTATTCTGCATATTTTGTTTATGTTCCGGTACAGGCATGACTTTTGGTAATTCATCTAATGTGATCAAGCCGTCCCCATTGTTATCAAACTTTACAAATTTCTCTGACACTCGCGCCATGACTTCGCCGTGGCTAACAGACTGATTATTGTCGGTGTCCATTTCTTGGAAGACCGCCATGCCCATAGCATGACCAAGCTTGCCTTTATGGCTTTTGTGTCCATCTGCTAAAACAGGTATGGCTATCGCTGTCATTACTGTCACTGCGAGCGCTGTTTTTATAGAATTTTTCATAATATTCATCCTCATGTGATGCAGAATTTTCTTTCTGCTGTTTGTCGATATAGTTTGTACGGTTTAATTTTGCAAAAACCTTCGCAAAAAAAATACCTTCATTCTAACCAAAACATATCTTATAGACTATATATGATTGTGCCTGCTTCGTCGGCAGGTACTCAGGAAACTTTTTTGGTTGCTAAAAGGTTATACGATGAAACACATTATAAAAACAGGTGCTTTTGCACTGTCATGCCTATTTATAGTCCAAACTACAGCTCAAGCAAATCAGGAGGACGCACCTTTAAACCCTGCCCTAACGGCTTATGTGCTGGATGCAGCAAAGGTTGTTGGTGGGGCACGGTTCTGTAAAATTGAGGTTGACGAGTTAGAAGAATTTTTAGTTATCGCAGAAGCACGCTTAAGTGCCCTGTCACGTGATGATTTTGAAAAAGTCTCTGGGCGCATCGATTTTAAAAACTACTCTGCTGCTGCATCTGGAAAAGCCCCCGAGGGCGGCTGTGAAAAGTTTCAAAAACAATTTCAGGACATATTACGTCAATCTTTTTAGTGCAGTTTGCGTTGAAACGTTACAACTATGCGACCATTGGCCTATGCAATGATTGACAATCTCCTTAATATCCATTGAAAATAGGACTATAATTTTAAATAAGCAAAATAGTGAGATGCGCGTGCAGTCCTCAGTTTTGACTTTATATATTGGAGAGATACTTTGCAGCTTCTAAACTTAATAAAACTAAAATCATTCAAAATGAACTTTCTAATGGGTGCCAGTCTGACTGCATTTACTTTTTCTTACATCGCATCTGGTGTGCAGGCATCACAGAATGTATTTGAAGTTCAATCAAATGAAAATATTGTTGGTCATGTTTGGGCCGGTGATAAAAAGCCCGAAGAGGATAAACCAGAGGAAGATAAGCCTGAGACTGAAAAGCCTGAAGAAGCAGCAAAGGATGAAACTGAGGAAACAGAATCGAAGTCCTCTGATAAAAAGGACGAAAAGAAAACCAAAGACAAAAAGAAGAAGAAAAAGAAAAAACTGATCAGTGATATTGTAAAAGAGCTGGAAAAATCAGAAGGTCTTTTTACTTTCTACCGCGATCCTAAAACAGGGACGCTTCGCATGGAAGTGCGGGAAGATCAGATTGATCAAGAATTTATATATTTTTCACAAACGGCCGACGGTGTTCCAGAAGGTGGGCATTTTCGCGGCCAATACCGCCGTCAGAAAATTCTAAAGTTTGTTCGCCACTATGAGCGATTAGAACTTATTGAAGTGAACCCGTATTTATATTTTGACCCTGATAGTGCGCTTGCCAAAGCCAAAGATGCTAACACCAGCCCTGCTGTTATGGCCGTAATAAAAGTCGAGGCCAAAAACAAAGCGGGAAATAAATATTTATTCCGCGCTGATGGTCTGTTTGTCAATGAAATCCTTGACCAAGTGAAGCCATCGTCGCGGCCTGGTCAAAAACCGGGATCCGCTTTCAGTCTTGGTAAGCTGAGTAAAGCAAAAACGAAAATTTCCCGATTTAAAAATTATCCAGAAAACACAGAAATTATTGTTGATTATGTCTACTATAATCCAACACCAGCGCATTACGGCAAAGGCCCAGAAATTACCAATGCACGTAATGTTACTGTCAGTTTGCGTCATGCTTTTATCGCCATGCCAGAAAATGATTTTAAACCGCGATTTGATGATCCTCGTGTTGGCTATTTTCTTGACTATGTGAACAATATGACGGATCGCAGTGCCACACCGTGGCGTGATATGATCACACGCTGGAATTTGGTAAAGCAGAACCCTCAAGCGGCGATTTCTGAACCCATTGAGCCTATTGTTTGGTGGATTGAAAACACAACTCCCGTAGATATTCGTCCTACTATTAAAGCGGCAGGCGAAGCATGGAATATTGCTTTTGAAGCGGCGGGTTTTAAAAACGCGCTTGTTGTTAAGGAACAGCCTGACGATGCGGATTGGGATGCTGGCGATATTCGTTATAACGTTTTGCGCTGGACGAGCAGTTCACAGCCCTTGTTTGGTGGCTACGGGCCGAGCTTTAGTAACCCACGCACGGGTCAAATTCTTGGCGCTGACATTATGCTAGAGTTTAGCTTCCTGACCAACCGTATCAATGCAGCGAATGTTTTTGAAAGTGCTGCACTGAACTTAAACACCGCTAGAACGTCAGCGACTGAATTAAGCACAGCAATTATGGGCATGAACAAGCACTTACAAAATTGCGGACTGGCAGGACATTTACATATGAATAATATGCTTGGTAAGACGCTTGCCAAGCTGCAAGGCGCCACGCCAGAGGTCGAGCGCAAAATAGTCGAGGAAAGCATTTATTACCTGATCTTGCATGAAATCGGGCATACACTTGGGCTTAATCACAATATGAAATCTACTCAGAGCCGTTCTTATGCCACGGCCCATGATATTTCAGAGCAAAGCGAAGGATTGATAAGCTCTGTGATGGATTATCCTGCGATAAATTTTGCACCACCTAGGAAAGATCAAGCACATTATTACACAGTGCGTCCTGGGGCTTATGATATTTGGGCTATTCAATATGGCTATAATCCTGATCTGGATGATGAAACTAAGCGCAAAGCTCATTTAGACCGATCAACGGAACCCACCTTAGCGTTCGGTAATGACGGCGATGATATGCGTGCACCAGGCAAAGGCATTGATCCACGTGTCAATATTTATGACATGACTGATGATGCCATTTCATACGCCGCTGACCGTTTGGCACTTGACCAGGCTGCCCTTGCAAAATTAAAGGATAAATTCACCAAATCAGGCCAAAGCTATCAGGAACTGCGTAATGCCTATCTTATTCTAACGGCGGATATCGCTTGGCAAGGCCGTGTTACTAGCCGATATATAGGGGGGGTGTACGTGGACCGCGCAGTTGCAGGTCAAACAGGCGCTACCGCACCCTATCAACCTGTTCCTGAGGAAAAGCAGCGTATAGCAATGCAGTTGCTAAGGGATAATATCTTTGCCCCAGATGCATTTGCAGCTGACCCTGCATTGTTACAGTATTTAGCCGTTCAGCGACGTGGCTTTGCCTTGTATGGCCACACTGAAGACCCAAAAATACATGCACGGGCGGGTCTTATTCAAGCTGATATTCTTGCGCATCTCATGCATCCTATCACGCTACTTCGTATGACAGATACATCCCTTTACGGAAATACTTACAGTGTGAACGAGATGCTGAGTGATCTTAGCGATGCAATTTTTGAGGCCGATAGCCGTGGTGTTGTCAACAGTTTCAGACAAGAACTACAAGTGCATTATGTCCACATGCTGATTAATGTTATGCGCGGTAACGGGTATGATTATGTTGCACGCTCTAGCGCTTTTTCAAATTTAACCGGCTTGCGTAAAGATTTAGCGCGGTGGCGCGGTGACGCTGCGACACGTGCGCACCGTGAACACCTCAGCTTTATTATCAACAAAGCCCTAGAGGTTCATGAAGGATAAAAATACCTTAACAGTAAATAGAAAAGCGGCTTTAGAGCCGCTTTTTTTGATAGGGTTATAACTTTATAAACTGAATAATCAGCTATTCTTTTCAAGCCATTCTCGTGCTTGGCGTTGTGCTTCCGCGATATCCCTATTTGACATGTCTAAGGCTAATTCGCTGCGGTCTAATTCAGCGCGGCGTACACCACGCATAGCAGCTAAGTTGAACCACTTATGTGCTTGAATATTGTCGCGCCCTATACTTTGCTCAGTTGAATATAGCAATCCCAAATCATATAGCGCTTCTGCCCGACCTGTGTTTGCAGCGTTTAATCGCTCCTGCACATCATCAAATAGACGTTGGTCTTTCTGCCCCATTATCTTTCTCCGACTTTCCTAATATGTTGATCCAATACACATAGGATTGATACAGCTTCCTAAATTTTGGTAAACAATTCCAGTTGTAATAAAAAAACTTCCTAATATATTGAAAAAGAAGCAAAAACTGGCATCCCATACAAGACTATCGGGCAACCAGCAACGCAATCCTTGAATAATAAAAACCGAATCAGTCGCAAAACGTCTTAATTTACGCCGTATAAAATTGCGCTTCTAGTATATTAACGCTTGCTAATCATTATGGGGTCTGATTAAAATTAACTGTGACCTAAACAGTAAGGACATGCGTCGTGCATACCCGATACCAGAAATTCTCAAAAAAGCTTCTCGCAAAGTCAGTTGCAATCCCGCAAATGAGACGCTGTGATGATCAGGCGCTTATGACACATGGTTTTTGGGTTTTAAGTGTTGTTTGCTCACTTCTTCTGATTAAGGCTGGCCACCTATTAGGCCCTTAAACGCACTGGCAGGTTTTGCAGACAGCAGACTGGTGTTTAAGGGAATAGGCCTATTTTCGAACATTTAACTCATATTTTCCGCTTATGCTTTGTGTGTAAGATACGTTTCTTGTATAAAGAATAGTTATCAAGCATTAGGCAACAGAATTTAGGAACCTACCATGTCTACTAGTCAGATTAGAATTTTTGATACAACTTTGCGCGACGGCGAACAAAGCCCAGGCGCTTCGATGACTTTAGCAGAAAAATTACGCATCGCTGAAACATTAGAACAGATGGGTGTCGATGTAATCGAAGCCGGTTTTGCAATTGCTTCAAACGGTGATTTTGATTGTGTGCATAAAATTGCCCTGCAAGTTAAAAATAGCATTGTTGCGTCATTGGCGCGGGCCTCCCTTGGGGATATTAATCGCGCTGCAGAAGCTGTAAAAGTTGCCGCTAGGCCAAGGATTCATACATTTATTGCCACGAGCGATTTACATATGAAATGGAAACTGAATATGGACCGTGACGCTGTGATTGCCGCGATTGATAAATCAGTGTCCCATGCCCGTAATTTAATTGATGATATTGAATGGTCCGCAGAAGATGCCACGCGAACAGATTTGGATTTTCTTTGCCGTACCGTGGAGACAGCCATTAACGCTGGTGCGACAACCATTAATTTGCCCGATACTGTCGGCTACACAACCCCTGCCGAGTATGGGCACATGTTCCGCACGGTCATTGAACGAGTGCCAAACAGCGATAAGGCAATTTTTTCGACACATTGTCACAACGATTTAGGGCTTGCCGTAGCAAACAGCTTGGCAGGGATTGAAGGCGGGGCGCGTCAAGTGGAATGCACCATAAATGGTATCGGGGAACGGGCAGGTAATTGCGCAATGGAAGAAATTGTCATGGCGCTGCGTACCCGTGGTGATGTATTGCCTTATCATACAAATATTGTGAATGAAGACATCATGCGGGCGTCTAAACTCGTATCCACGGTTACGGGTTTTAGTGTACAAAATAATAAAGCGATTGTCGGCGCTAACGCTTTCGCCCATGAAAGCGGAATCCATCAAGATGGCATGTTGAAAAACGCTGAAACCTATGAAATCATGACCCCTGAAAGTGTTGGTGTAACAAAGACTTCACTGGTGATGGGTAAACATTCGGGCCGTGCGGCCTTTGCTGATAAATTGAAGGAATTAGGGTACGAGTTAGGCGATAATGCGTTTCAAGATTGCTTTAGACGCTTTAAAGAAATCGGTGACCGCAAGAAAAATATCTATGATGAGGATATAGTCGCGCTGGTCGATGATGGGCTTGCAACAAGTGATAACGCAATCCAGCTTGTTAGTTTAAATACCTATACATCCAGTGACGGTAAAGCTGTTTCTGATATGACGCTCTCAATTAACGACAAAGAAAATTCAGTTGTTGTCTATGGCACTGGTCCTGTTGATGCTGCCTTTAATGCAATAAAGAAGCTTGTTGGTATTACTCCGCACTTGCAACTGTTTCAGGTGCACGCTGTAACCCAAGGCACCGATGCACAAGCGGAATGCACAGTCCGCCTTGAAGAGGACGGACGCACCGTAAACGGTCAAGGCGCTCATGAGGACACAGTCACAGCAGCAGCACGGGCCTATGTTTCTGCTGTCAATAAACTGATGGTTAAGCGCGAGAAGATGTCACTTCCTGCAGCGGAATAAAACCGACGTCTGTTATTTTGCCCTTGATCAAAAACACTGAGTGGTCGGCATGAAACGCCTGAAGCATGGTTAAAAAAGGGTTGATATTTTGTGATCGGGCCTATTTTATCAAAAAACACCATATTATAAGCCTTCTAGCCGTTAAGAAGACTTGTAACTCGGTTGATAGTGGCCCATAACTTAAACGAAGAATCACTAGCAGTTTGTCTAGTGAAGATAATACTTATTAAGCTGAAAGAGGCACCACATGCTTTCAAAGTTGCTTGGGATGTTTTCATCCGACATGGCTATCGATTTAGGAACAGCTAACACACTTGTTTACGTCAAAGGTCGCGGGATTGTGCTGAACGAACCCTCTGTTGTGGCGATAAAATCCGAAGGGGGCCGAGACCGCGTCATTGCAGTTGGTGACGAAGCTAAGCTGATGCTGGGACGTACCCCTGCCGGTATCACAGCTATACGCCCACTGCGTGACGGTGTGATAGCCGATTTCCACGTGGCGGAAAAAATGATTAAACACTTTATCATGAAGGTGCATAATAGCTCGTTTGCTAGCCCGCAAATTGTTGTCTGTGTACCTAGCGGTTCCACGGCAGTGGAGCGAAAAGCTATTCAGGAATCCGCTGAAGAGGCTGGCGCGCGTAAAGTATGGTTGATTGAGGAACCCATGGCTGCTGCTATTGGTGCTGGACTACCTGTCACCGAAGCGCAAGGATCAATGGTTGTTGATATTGGCGGTGGCACAACAGAAGTGGCTGTGCTTAGCTTGAACGGTATTGTCTATGCAACAAGTGTGCGTGTCGGCGGCGATAAGATGGACGAGGCGCTAATTGGATATATCCGACGCAACCATAATTTACTGATCGGGGAAGCGACAGCTGAACGCATTAAAAAAGAGATCGGAACCGCGATGGTGCCAGAAAATGGCGGCGGCGAAACCATGTTGATCAGGGGCCGTGATTTAATGAATGGTGTCCCTAAGGAAATC
>JABABO010000072.1 GCA_014238195.1 Kordiimonadaceae bacterium
ATCAAACGGGTATGTTAATAAGTTCGATCTTTGTCACGACGGGGCAGATGATATTGGGCACGCGGTCAGTTAAAGAAATTGGCGGACCTGTACGTATAGTTACCATGACGGGCGAAGCGGCAAATCAAGGGCTTGAAAATCTAATTTGGTTTCTAGCATTAATCAGCATTAATTTGGGGGTCATAAATTTATTACCAATTCCAGTGCTTGACGGTGGTCATTTGGCTTTTTATGCGATTGAAGCTGTTAAGGGCTCCCCGCTTAGTAAAAAGGCCCAAGAGGTTAGTTTTGTAGCAGGAATGGCATTAATGCTGTTTTTTATGCTGTTTGTGACTTTGAATGACTTGCAATCTATCGCACTCTAGGTCATTTTCTGCGGCAATAAATTTATGAATAAGAAATGGGCAAAAAATTGCTTCTAATTAAAGTTTTTTCAAAGTCTGTACAAGTTTTTGCTCTTGCATTTTTAGCAGGTGCTGTTGTGTTTGGCTCTCCGTTTTTACCCATAGCAAGTGCTCAGGTTCAGGCGCAGCAGTCTGTACCAGCTGCAACAGCCCCGCAGCAAAGGCCGCGTATCCGTCAAGTTTCAGTTTCAGGAAATGAACGGGTTGAAGCTGAAACAATTGGCTCTTACTTAACGGTACGCCAAGGTGATATTTTTGACCCCACGGAACTCGACCAAAGTTTAAAAAATCTCTTTGCGACGGGATTATTTTCTGACGTCGAAATGACAGAACAAAATGGCGCGTTGATTGTGCGTGTTGTTGAAAATCCCATCATCAACCGTATTATTTTTGAGGGCAATAAAAAGCTAGATAACGAGGATTTGATCGAAGAAGTGCGTTTGCGCCCTCGTAATGTTTTTACACGGTCGAAAGTGCGTGCCGATGTCCAAAGGATGCTTGCCCTATATCGCAGTAAAGGGCGTTTCGCTGCTATTATCGACCCAAAAGTCGTTCAACTGGAACAGAACCGCGTAGATTTGGTTTTCGAGATTCAGGAAGGCCCAAAAACCAAAGTCAGTAGTATTAATTTTATCGGCAATAAGATCTATGGTGATGGTGAATTACGCGATGTGCTTGCTACCAAAGAATCACGTTGGTGGAAAATATTTACATCAAATGACACTTTCGATCCTGACCGCATGGCGTATGACCAACAGGTTTTGCGTCAACATTATCTGAATGAGGGCTATGCTGATTTTAGGGTGGTATCAGCGGTGTCAGAGCTAACACCAGACCGTGAAGATTTTTTCGTAACCTTTAAAGTGGAAGAGGGCGACTTATACACGTTTGGTGAAATTGATGTTGAAAGCGAAATTCGTGACGTAAACCCATCACTGTTTCGTGCCTTTTTGCTGATGCGTGAAGGCATGAATTATAATGCTGAGGCGATTGAGAAAACTATTGAATCACTAACGAATGCTGCGGGTCTTTTGGGCTACGCTTTTGTTGATGTGCGGCCTGAGATTAATAGAAACCGTGAAGACCGTACTATAACGATCACTTTCAAGGTACTGGATGCACCACGTGTGTATGTTGAACGTATTAATATTAAAGGCAATGTACGCACGTTGGACCGCGTGATCCGTCGAGAGTTCCGCCTACAAGAAGGCGATGCTTTCAATTCAGCACTGGTTAATCGCTCTGAAAACCGTCTTGATCGTTTGAACTTTTTCCGCGAAGTGGAAGTCGAACAATTACAAGGGTCACTGCCAGATCGTATGGAACTGGATGTTACTGTGGAGGAGCAAGCCACAGGCCAATTAAATGTAGGGGCAGGATTTTCTAGCCTTGAAAACTTTATTTTTGATTTTTCAATTTCTGAATCAAATTTCATGGGTAAAGCGCAAAACCTACGTTTAGGTGTTCGCATGTCTGGTTATAGGCAAGAGGTTGATATCGGTTTTACCGAGCCTTATTTTCTTGGACGCAATGTGGCTGCTGGGTTTGATTTGTTCGCCCGCAATCAGGAAAACAGCCAATATGGTTCCGCTTTTGATTTGAAATCCTACGGCTTTTCACTGCGTGCGGGGATGGCGATAAATGAATATTGGACCCTATCGACGCGCTACACTCTGCGCCAAGATGACGTGATTGTCGTTGATGGTTTGATCAGCAGCTATTATCAAAGCAATCTGGCTTCGCTTAGTAATCTGGATGACTTAACGGATATCCAACTTTCTGATCGTCTTAATCAGTATGATAGCAATAATGACGGTGTTATCAATGATCAGGACTTTGATACAGACGGCGATGGCATTATTAGCAGCGATGAACAACGGGCGTTATTACCGACATATCTTGATGACACAATCGGCAAACGTTGGCAGTCGATATTAGGCTATACCGTTGGGTTTGATACCCGCAATAGCCGTATTCGCCCGACACGGGGTCACAGCTTCTATTTCAGTCAAGATTTGGCAGGCCTCGGCGGTAATGTGAAGTATCTAAAAAATCAAGTGAACTTTGATAATTACTGGACACCTTGGCAGGGCTGGACTTTCCGCTTGGGCGGCGAAGGTGGCCTTGTTCAGGGCCTTGGTCAAGATGTCCTTTTGAATGACCGTTTCTTTATTGGTGGGCCGCGTATGCGGGGGTTTGACACCAGCGGTATTGGGCCGAAAGATTTTTCTGGTGTGACGGGTTCGACGTCGCTTGGTGGGACAGCATTTTATATTGGCCGCGCCGAATTATTCTTCCCGCTTGGCGATGCCGCGCTTGAAACAGGTATTAATGCGTCTGCTTTTCTTGATGCTGGCTCCC
>JABABO010000399.1 GCA_014238195.1 Kordiimonadaceae bacterium
ACACCCGAATTTCAAGAATTGGTTGGGTTTTGCCCGCTAGATAATCCCAAATGCCAAGTGATTTTAGTAACTGAGTAGACGCATAAGCAATCGCACTTGATCGACCATCAAAGCCAATATCCACATGATCAGCGCGTTTTTCACGGTCAATTAAGGTGACATTAAAATCATATTGGGCAAGTCCGATGGCGGTCGTCATGCCTGCTAAGCCCCCACCAACAATAATGATTTCTGTTTCCAAGGCGGTCTTTGATGCTTTATTCTGTGTCATAGTGCTTTTGTACGTGTCATTGTTTGGGCTGTAAAGTATGTTCGGTGTGCTTATCTACAAGCTTTATGCGTATTGTTTGGCAGTTGTTTTGCGAATATTGAACGGATTGCCATTAAATCACCGAAATTGTAGGGAATACTTGCCGACATGACCAGAAGCACAGTAAGATAAGTACAGCAGATTAACTTGCAGGATATCTTGCTTGGTCTAAAGATGTAAAATCGATCAAATATTATAACGACGAGGTATAGCGTGACCGTATCCAACGCGAGCACAAAAGCCAGAGGCCCCAAAAAAGCGGCACCAAAAAAAACAGCAACACCTAAGGCTTCTAAGGGAGCAGTGGCCCATGCGCATAGTGATAGACGCCCTTTATTGCCGCCAGCATTTTTGGTGTTCTTTAAAAGTACGTCATGGCGCTTGATGGGGATTGGCTTGCTTGTCGTTGGGATTGGCATTTGGGCGGCACTTTTAAGCCATAACCCACTTGATCCGTCTGTGAATAATATTTCAGATGCGCCGACCACAAATATTTTGGGGGCTGTTGGTGCTAATGCTGCCGATATTTTGATGCAAACGCTGGCTTTGACGGCGTATTTATTGCCGTTACCCCTTATACTGTGGGGGTATAAATTATTACGCTTGCGCTGGTTGCCAAAATTTTGGCTGCACTTGGGTTTTGTGCCTTTGTCACTTGTATTGTTATCGGTCGCATTTGGTATCATTGATCCTGTGCCAGACTATCATAATCAATCTGGTTACGGGGGGTCACTTGGACAAATACTCTATCAGAAAGTCTTCGCCTTAACAGCGTTTATCAATATCCATAAATATGTCTATCTTACCGTGTTCTTTATACTCGGCATCCCTGCTTATGGCTTTTCGTTTGCGCTTAGCCTAACGGAGTGGGTCAAGATAAAAGACACTATAATTTCTGGTATACGATATGTGTTAACATTGGTTTTACAGGCACTACGAGCTGTGATGACTGGCTTTGCTTATGGCGCACAAAATTTATATTATCTGCTTCGCCCAGTGCGGGAGCGAATTGAACCATCCTTTGGGGGTCGTGAAGCAGACACGGATCAGATTGACACAGCAAAACCAAAAGGTTCAGTCGAAGCAATAGTCAAGCCAAAAGAAAAGCGTGTGAAAGCCAAAGCCAAGCCTGAGCGCGGCGGACGTGAAGCGATAGAGGCCCAGCGTACCATGGATTTTGGTGATGGTAAAACCTACACCTTTCCTCCACTTGATCTTTTATCACCGCCGCCGCCACCAAAAGAAATTGACCGCATGAGCGCCCAAGCCCTAGAAGCCAATGCCCGTATGCTAGAAAGCGTGCTCGATGACTTTGGTGTTAAAGGTGACATCAGGGACGTGCGCCCTGGACCTGTCGTGACGCTTTATGAACTTGAACCCGCACGCGGTGTAAAGTCGGCTCGTGTTATTGGGCTGGCAGATGATATCGCGCGGTCCATGTCGGCTATATCGGCCCGGGTGGCTGTCGTCCCTGGCCGCAACGCCATTGGTATCGAGCTGCCTAATCAAAAACGGGAAACCGTTTTTCTACGTGAATTGCTGGCCAGTCGTGACTATGAAGGCACCAAGGCACGCTTACCTGTAACACTTGGCAAAGATATTGGTGGGGCAGCTGTGGTGGCGGACCTTGCTAGCATGCCGCATTTGCTGGTGGCTGGTACCACGGGGTCAGGTAAATCGGTGGGCGTGAACACAATGATCATGTCCCTTTTATATCGCCATACCCCTGACACGTTGCGTTTTATCATGGTTGATCCAAAAATGCTGGAACTATCGGTTTATGATGGCATTCCCCACCTTTTAACACCCGTTGTGACAGAACCTAAAAAAGCGGTTGTGGCCCTGAAATGGGCCGTGCGAGAAATGGAAGACCGTTACCGTAATATGTCTAGGCTTGGGGTGCGTAACTTAGCGGCCTTTAATAAACGCATTGTTGAAGCGAGGGCTAACAATGAAGACCTAACCCGCCAAGTTCAAACGGGCTTTGACAGTGAAACAGGTCAACCCATTATGGAAGAACAATATTTTGATTTCCAGCCCTTGCCCTTCATTGTGATTGTGATCGATGAAATGGCGGACTTGATGTTGGTGGCTGGTAAGGACGTAGAAGCAACAGTGCAACGGCTTGCGCAAATGGCGCGGGCGGCGGGCATTCATCTTGTGATGGCTACGCAGCGCCCTAGTGTTGATGTGATCACAGGAACCATTAAAGCCAACTTCCCGACACGCATGAGCTTTCAGGTTACCAGTAAAATTGACAGTCGCACCATTTTAGGCGAACAGGGGGCTGAACAATTACTGGGTATGGGCGATATGCTGCATATGGCAGGTGGGGGCCGCATTACACGGGTGCATGGTGCTTTTGTCTCCGATGATGAAGTGGAAGATATTGTGGGACACCTGAAAAAACAAGGCAGCCCAGAATATGTCTCAAGTGTGGTGGAAGAACCCGAAGAAGGCTTTGATAGCCCGTTTATTCCAGGACCTAGCGGCGAGGATGCGGCGAATAGCCTTTATGATAAGGCGGTTGCTATTGTTATTAATGACCGGCGCGCCAGCACCAGCTATATTCAGCGGCGTTTGAAAATCGGGTACAATAAAGCGGCAACGCTGATCGAAGACATGGAACAACAAGGTGTCATTTCTGGCCCGAACCATAAAGGTCAACGTGAAATTTTGGTCCCTAACCGTGAAGAAGAACAGTAATGCAGTTAGGTTTCGTAGCTTTTTTGCTGATGATCATAGCTAATGATGTGTATGCTCAAGACGTTTCTGGACAAGGGGGGGCTGTCAGGCAAGGCGTTGTTCAGTCTTCTGAAGCTTTGCCGGCTATTATTGAACAGCAAACTATGGATTCAGCACCGCTTGTTCAGGCAATGAACGATGTGCAGAACTATATGCAAACGGTGGGTAGTTTGCAGGCTGATATCAAGCAATATGCCCCTGATGGCACGGTGACCAAGGGCAAGCTGTCGATGCAACGGCCAGGGCGCATACGTTTTGACTTTGGTGATGACATCCCTTTTTTGGTGGTCGCTGACGGCAAAACGCTTGCTTTTATCGATTATGAAATTGGACAAATTACCCGTTGGCCTGTTGCTGACACCCCGCTAAGGGTTTTGCTTGGTGATGGGGTTGATCTTGCCAGCTTTGGTGCGCAGGTGCAGTTGATGACAGGAAATAGCGAAGACGACGATATTATCTCTTTAGCGGCGAGCGACCCTAAAAAACCCGAAATGGGCAGTATTATTGTTTATTTTCGCCGCACGGCGGGTGTAGGTAAACAGCTAAGCCTAACTGGGTGGACTGTTCAGGATGCCCAAGGATCAAATACCTATATTGAACTTGCAAACAACTTAGTAAACTTAGCACTTGATGAAAAATTATGGTCTTATAAAGATCCGCGTGGGTCGGCCCGTCGCCGCCGCGTAAGGTAAAAGATAATGCAAGATACCCAGTTACCCATATCAACACTCAGCGATTTTCATGATGAAGACTTGTTTGATGACTATCCTAGTTTGCTATCTGTTGCGCCTTTCCTAGCCCTTGCAGAAAACGTTAACTGGTTTCGCGCCCTTGGTGAAACACCAAACAGCGAAACCCGAACCCTGGCCCGTGATTACTGTGATATGCTCGGTTTCCCCGAAGCAGAACCTGGGTTCTTCCGCGACTGGTTTGATGCAGCGGACGGCGCTGAAAGTTTGGATATGAATAGCCCTGGCTGGGAAGCGGAAGAACAGATGCGTGCAGGGTTAACATCAGATATATTGGCGATGATTCCAGAGGACGTGTTTGAAATGGTGATGGCACACGTGATGCAAGCCATTGCACCGATGATTTTAGACGCGGTAGCAGAGGCCGCTGATTATCTGCGGATTGAAGACAAAAGTTTCGCGACCGCTGCCGAAGGGGCTGCTTTCCAAGCATGTCATACCGCAGCCCTAGTTATGATGGCAGGGGAAGAAAGCAATCACCCCTTTGCTATTCGGTTTCGTATATTTGAAGAAGGACGTTGGCCCATAGGGATTATCGGTAGTAGCTTTTTAAT
>JABABO010000204.1 GCA_014238195.1 Kordiimonadaceae bacterium
ATAAACCATCCCACCCACATCAGTATCTTCGTAATAGACACGGATCGGAAATGAAAAAACACCATTTTTCCATTGGCCTTTAGGTGCTGTTAATGTCATTTCTTACCCCTCAATAAGTCCATCTGTCCACCTTCACCTGCACTTGAAGCCAAATTCGCTGGCGGTGTTAAGCCTAAGTGTTTCCAACCAGCGTCTGATAGAATGCGTCCACGCGACGTGCGTTGCACGAGCGCGGTTTGCATCAAATAAGGCTCGATAATATCTTCTATCGCATCGCGTGGTTCTGATAGTGCGGCTGCCAGTGTTTCAATACCCACAGGGCCGCCGTTATATGTCTCGCCTATGCATTTTAAGTAGCGCCTGTCCATTGTATCAAGACCTAAATTGTCAACATTAAGGCGGTTAAGCGCCCCGTCTGCTGCTACCGCGTCAACGACATCCCGTTCCGCAACAACGGCAAAATCACGTACGCGGCGTAGCAAACGACCCGCAATACGCGGCGTACCACGCGACCGCGCAGCAACTTCACGGGCACCGTCATCGCTTAAATGTAAATCCAGCAACCGCGCAGCACGGCGCACGACCTCGCTTAATTCATCAACTGAATAAAAATCTAACCGCGTCGGTATGCCAAAACGATCCCGAAGCGGCTTGGTGATTAAACCTGACCGCGTTGTTGCCCCCACAAGTGTAAAAGGGGGCAAGTCTATCCGCACGCTACGGGCAGAAGGCCCTTCACCAATGATCAAGTCTAGCTGAAAGTCTTCCATTGCTGGGTACAATATTTCTTCAACAGCTGGGTTCAATCGGTGAATTTCATCAATGAATAAAACATCATGAGCTTGCAAGTTGGTTAAAAGTGCCGCCAGATCACCAGCTTTTGAAATAACAGGACCAGATGTAGCGCGAAAATTAACCCCAAGTTCACGAGCAACAATTTGCGCCAGCGTGGTTTTACCAAGTCCAGGAGGGCCAAAGAATAAGACATGGTCCATCGCTTCACTGCGGCGCTTAGCCGCCTCGACAAACACTCGCAAATTTGCACGGGCATCCGCTTGACCAATAAATTCGTCCAGTGTCTGGGGGCGCAGTCCAGGGTCCAAAGCCTGCTGATTATAATCTTCAGCCAGTTCTGTGCCTGCAACTATTCTGTCATGGTCATCAGACATTAATGCGTTAACTCCTTCAGTGCCGCAGGAACAAGGGCACCGATTGTTGCCTCACCACCAAGCGCCGACATTGCTTTCACAGCCGCTGCGTGGGCCTCAGATGGCCTATACCCTAAATTAGTCAAGGCACTCACAGCATCCGCTAATACAGTGTTATCCCCACCAACAACCGTATTTCCTGATGTACTTGTACTGTTTGTATTATGGCTAAAGGCAATAGCTGTCACTTTATCTTTTAATTCGTTAACAATGCGACCTGCGAGTTTTGGCCCAACACCATTTGCACGCGTCACAGCGGTTTTATCCTGTGCCGCAATGACATTTTGCAAGTCCGACGGTTCCATAATGCTAAGGATCGCCAAGCCTACTTTTGCACCCACACCCTGTACGCTGGTCAGCAAGCGGAACATGTCCCGCTCCTCAACGTCACTAAAACCAAACAACGTTATGGCATCTTCGCGCACATTCGTTTCGATATGTAAACGCGCGATTTCACCGCGGCCTGGTAGTTCGCTAAGACTGCGGCCACTGGCATGCACCAAATAGCCAACACCGCCAACATCAATAATCACCCAGTCATCCCCTACACTATCGACGAGGCCTTTTAGCTTTGCGATCAAAACTTTTCTCCTAAGTTACCAAAAACCTGTTAAGTCTAGCGGCTTATATTAGCCAAATTTCTGTTCGCGTCTACATGGTGTGCATGACAAATAGCAACCGCAAGCGCGTCTGCGGCATCAGCGCCATTTATTTTAACGCCAGGTAACAGTATTTGTACCATAGCATCAACTTGCTTTTTATCTGCATGTCCCACACCAACAACAGCTTTTTTAACATGGTTGGGGGTATATTCCGCAACAGATATGCCAGCAATGGATGGGACCAAAAGTGCAATTCCCCTAGCCTGCCCCAGTTTAAG